>JXSN01000158.1 GCA_001276605.1 Achromatium sp. WMS2 | reverse complement strand
TCGATACTCAATGCGGTTCTTTACCACATATACAATCTTTAATTGTTGAAAAAAGAGAAGATTCACTGATTATAGATGCCGCCACACGCCGCAATTTAGAAATTACAGATAGTTTGTCCGGTCAACCTAAAAATACATTGGCCGGGATAATGGATCAAACGGCTACAGCTATGGGAGGACGATTACTACGGCGCTGGCTGAATCGCCCGGTACGGGACCTGAAAATAGTCAAGTTGCGCCAAAATGCGATAGCTAGTTTATTAACTGCACAGTTACTGGAATCCATTCACAAGGAACTATGTGGCATAGGAGATATTGAACGTATTTTAACCCGGATTGCATTGCAGACGGCTAGGCCTCGCGATTTAACCACTTTACGTGAAGCCCTAAGTAGATTACCCGCACTCCAACAATTATTGGCCACGGCGCTGCAAGATACATTACTAACTAAGTTAGCAACTGAAATCAGCACACATCCCCAGATTTATGAGCTATTACACAAAGCCATTGTTGAACAACCCGCCTTATTAGTGCGTGATGGTAGGGTAATAGCTCCTGGCTATGATACCGAATTAGATGAATTGCGCAATTTAGCTACTAATGCAGATGATTTTTTATTGGAATTGGAGGCCAAAGAGCGGGCCAGATCCGGTATTAATAACCTAAAAGTTGGTTATAACCGGATTCATGGTTACTATCTAGAAGTAAGTAAAATTCATAGCGAGCGAGTTCCTGTAGATTATCAGCGCCGTCAAACCTTAAAAGCCGTTGAGCGTTATGTGACACCGGAATTAAAACGCTTTGAGGACCAAGTGTTATCGGCCAAGGAACGGGCCTTGGCGCGAGAGCATTTCTTATATTCAGAACTGTTAATTAAACTAACTGGAAGTTTGGCTCTGTTGCAATGTTGTGCTAATGCCTTATCTGAGCTGGATGTAATAAATAATTTGGCCGAGCGTGCTGTTAGTTTAAATTTAAATTGTCCTGAACTGACGGCTGATCCTGGAGTTAGTATCCAACAGGGACGGCATTTAGTAGTGGAACGAGTCCAATCTAGTCCGTTTATTGCTAATGATGTAGAATTAAATCAGCAGCAACGGATGTTGATTATTACAGGGCCAAATATGGGTGGAAAATCTACTTTTATGCGCCAAATTGCCTTGATTACTATTTTAGCTTGGTGCGGCAGTTACGTGCCAGCAAGTGCTGCTAGTATAGGATCTATAGATCGGATTTTTTCACGTATTGGAGCTGCTGATGATTTAGCAGGTGGACGCTCCACTTTTATGGTAGAAATGGAAGAAACAGCCAACATTTTGCACAACGCTAGTAAACATAGTCTAGTACTAATGGATGAGATAGGGCGCGGAACTAGCACCTTTGATGGCTTATCTTTGGCATGGGCAACGGCTGTAGAATTGGCAGTTAAAATCAAGGCCTTCACTTTATTTGCTACTCATTATTTTGAGTTAACCAAACTACCAATGGAATATTCTGGTGTTGCTAATGTGCATATGAGTGCCGCTGAGCATGAAGATGGAATAGTATTTTTACATAATGTATGTAATGGTCCAGCTAATCAGAGCTACGGTATCCAGGTGGCGGCTTTAGCTGGAGTTCCCAAAACAGTGCTAGAGCGGGCGCGTAAATACTTGAAACGCTTGGAACAAGCGAACGTAACTTCGGGGTCAACCCCAGTTAGCACTAGCCAATTAGCCTTATTTGATCAGATTACATCAAGCCCGGTGCTACCGATCGCGGCTAGTCTACCTTCGAAAAATGATATGGTATTAGATAAGTTGCGTAGTATAGATCCAGATACGCTAAGTCCTAGGCAGGCTTTAGCGATATTGTATGATTTAAAACAATTATTATAAAAATCACCAACAGTATATTGAACATTCCCACGTTCCGATGTGGGAACACAGCCTAGGGTGCTCCTGCGCCCCTTATATCCCTTCTCATGCAGGGAACACATTCAAAATCCTTTGTCTTTTTATCAGTTTCTTGATACCGTCTTAATCCCTTCTCATGCAGGGAACACATTCAAAATCCTTTTTCTTTTTGTCAGTTTCTTGATACCGTCTTAATCCCTTCTCATGCAGGGAAAATGTTCGAACCCTTACCCCATGTTTCGCCCTTACAAATCAATATGTTACAACGCAAAAATCAATCCTAAAAAAATACCCAAAAGTTAGGTTATTTTTCCACATCCTTTTGAAAGCCAGTTTAGACCTTTCTCTTTAATTTTATTGAATAAAAAAATCACTTGACTTTTACAGGTGTAATGCCTTTTCAAAAAGCATCAGCAAATTCATATACTTACAACGCAATCCAAAATAATATTGCAAGGTAATCATCAACATAGAAACTCGATACCAATCTCTAGCCTTGCAACATGCTACATAGAATGTAACACTCCAATCCTATTTTATCAACTAACAAGCTTGTTGAATATAAAAAGCATATATATCAATACCATAACAAATTAACCACCGCAACCAACGCTAAAATCGACAAATTAGGCGCAACCCAGACCCCACAAATACCAAAGCTTTTCAGCGAGCGTCCGCCAGTGCTCACACCTCAACATGAAAACTCAATTGGGGACGCTCCTGCGCCCCCATATACAACAACCAAATAGCACAAACGGCCGGGTTTTTTATGTATAATTAACTATAACATTGCAAATAACTCAAGCTTATTCAGAAGTTACGAACATTTGCGCGAATTCGTTGCCCCTACTCGCACGCTTAAAACCTTATTCTTGCACAAGTAATTATAGTTGGCTGCACAAGGAATATCAGCTACCACCAATCAACCAAGTTAGCACCTGGATAAAACAGTTGCACTATGTCCCTAGCTGACTTCCCCTCTAGCGCCATGCCATAAGCACTAATTTGGGATAAACCGACACCGTGACCAAAACCATGCCCAGATATCATCAAGAAATCCTTAGTTCCTGATTTTGTTTTGGTACACTCGGTCCAATTGGTAGAACGAATTTTCACCGGACTGACTGCCAAGCGAAAGGTCGCAGCTGCTATAGGTGTTTGTTCAATGGTATCAGCTACCTGGTGACTAATTAATACAGTCTGTACCCGCCCCGAATCAGCAAACCTGGATTCAATCTGGATATCTATTATTTTGCCAGTAGGCATATTATCCTGCGGACGTTTGCGCGCCCATTCCTTAATTTTGGTATTAATCTCAGCCATAGAAATTTTTGCCTGCCAATTCATATGGGAATTAATATTTCCTAGACTCCGCGCCCCAATCATGGCATACGGGTCATTTACAACTGGCATGACAGCGGTAACATCAGTATAGTCATCGGCAGCTAGCAATTTGGGCCTAAAATTGTGGACGCTCTCGGTTGTGCCGCCGGAACAGGCGTGGAAAAATGTTGGAACTGGTAATTTACCTAAAGCTAACACATTCCCCCTGGTTTGCTCTAAAGCCACTTGCATGCGATTGTTTAGGGGTTTAAAACCGCCATAAGCCATATCGACAGTAAAATGCCAATGTAGCTGCCAAGGTTTATTCCAACGTCTAAAATAACGGTCGAGAGTATAGCTGCGAGCTGTTACCGCCTGGGCTTTAATCGCTTCCAGTGGCCATTTCGGGCTTATTTCGGTAGGCAACACCCCTTGCAAATAAGTCTCCAGCGGCACCATTTCAATCAAGAGCAAATCGCGAGTGTCTGGATCTATTATCAACTCGGGTTGACCAGCAAAGGCTAAGGTAGGCACAGGACCGAACGGTGGCTTGAGGGTAGCTTTAAAATTTACACCAGGCCTAGAGGTATCCGTATTGATGATTAGTTGCTCAAAAATGCGCGCTCCAGTAACATTAGTAGTAATTCCATCGCTGGTTTTTACTGCGATTATCTGACCATGGGGTATTGATATGGGAGCATCTGTAGCCGATCCCTCAATAATACCATCTTTCAGCAAAGTAAAGGTCAATGTTTTAGGATGCTGTAACAAGAGCACAGCAATGACCGGTTCGCCGTTTAATTCAGGTAAAGGTTTTAGTGAAGCCGGGTTTGGAACCCTGGGCTTGGTAACAGGGGGAAGTTGGTGATGAGTTGGATAATTTGAGGAACGTGGATCGGGTGGTATTGGTGGGGGTTGCAAACCACCTGGGGATTGGCATCCGACTACAATTAGGAGTAATAAGTATAAGTAATATCTCTTGAATGCTGTGGGCATTAGTAGGTTCCGAAATTTGAACCACCACTTAGATTTTAGTAATCGCAGGTAACCGTAACACTTAAGGTATCAAATGCTACCTGCGTGGTAGTTTAGCTGGAAAATGGATGGCGTAATACCATAGTATCGTCGCGTTCAGGTCCGGTTGAAATTATATCGATGGGACAGCCGGCTAGTTCTGCTACGGTACGAAGGTACTTCTTGGTATTATCCGGTAAGGCATCAAAATCGCGTATACCAGCGGTAGACTGCTGCCAGCCCGGCAAATCTAGATATTTTGGTTGACAACGCGCCAAGGTGTCAGTATCCAGCGGTGGGGTGCTCAGTTCTTGGTCATCTAGTTGGTAACCAACACAAATCCTCACCGGATCTAGGCCGTCTAATACATCTAACTTGGTTATAGCTAAACCACTGATACTACTAACTTTTATGGCACGTTTGAGGGCAACCATATC
>JXSN01000017.1 GCA_001276605.1 Achromatium sp. WMS2 | reverse complement strand
TACCATCGGGATACAGCTGAAATTTTATACGTCTTTACCATAATACATGGAGGCAATATGCGTATTTATCTTTGTAACCAGTATCGGGTCGTGCTGCTTGCCACCTTGATGCTGGTTATTGGTCTGGGTATTGAACATAGAGTAGCATATGCTAATTCTTGTGAGTCAGGACCTGCCCGTAGGGCCTTAATCATCGGTAATTACAAGTATCCTGATACTGAAGGTGCTCTGTTTAACCACCTCATAGGGCCACGTAATGACGTTAATGCAATGTCTCAACGCCTAATAGGATTTGGCTTTAAGGTTACTACCGCCGTCAACACAAATGCTGCACGTTTATCGAAAAAAGTAACAGAATTCGCAAATTCACTGGGTAGTCATGATATTGCCCTGGTGTACTACTCAGGACATGGGTTAGCCCACCGTTGCAACGAAAACTCTGGTTTCCAAAATTACCTCATACCGGTATGGCCCGCTATCAATGAGGTAGATAAGCTGTGTGCCCCGGACATGATTACTACCCAATCCATATTAGCCGCGGTACGCCATAACCGTCCGCAAGGTATGAATATTTTGATCTTCGACGCCTGTCGGAATAAACTGGCTGGCAAGGGTATACGCGACGCTAAGGCGACTAAAAATTCCTTTGTTACCATGAGCGGCGGTGGGGCCTTCGTGGCATATGCCACCGGGGAAGGTGGCACCGCATACGATACTAATAGTCCAAGTGGTAACAGTCTATATACTGAATACCTTTTGGGAGTACTCAATAATAACCCTAGTTTACCTATCGAAAGCGTATTTCAGACAGTACGCCAAAATATGTATGGGATTATTGGTGATAAACAAATACCATGGGATAATAATGGATTATTGACGAGCTTTGTCTTCGGTTGCAATAAGCCTATACAGGATTCCAGCACTTATGGCAGCAATCTATCGCGTCCGCCTGTAGTGCAGCCACCAATAACGGGTTTTGATCCAGAATCAACAGAAGAAATGCGAAAAGCTCGGGGATGGGTTCCGACATCAAATCCATAGCGATACTTAGCATCTGAAGGTAATAACGAACATGTTTGAATTTAAATGTAAGATTGAGTCTGCGTTCATAGCAACCTGGCTCCTGACGCTATCAGTAAGTCCGGTAATGGCTGATTCTGGCTACATCGCACCTCCAGGCGCTAGTAACGAAAGCATGGGGCAGATTTTAGCCCGGCGCCGCCAGATGATTGATGAGATCAAAGTGATTTTAAACAGAATTGATGAGCGGATCGCTAAAATTAATCTGATACAACGCAATGTAGAACAAATGTTATATAATACAGAAGCATATACAACTTGTGCTGCTTACAGTATGGCTAAAAAAGAATTAGGCCTATTATCCACTGCTAAAGATACAACTGATCCACAAGAACAGGCTAAAGTAGCCCAGGCTAGAACTGATCTGGAAGCTGTAGTGAAAAGGTTAACAACAGAGATTGCAGCCACGGGGGCTGTTTGCCGCACAGATTGAGGACTATGCTATGTATTCTAGCAACATGCAATATAAGATTTATCCGTTGCTCTTGACTGCAATTTTTTGGTGGGGATCAGGACCATTAGCTGACTCCCGCCCCATAGTTGGCCCCATAGGTTGGGTCCTTGAAAGAAACAGCTGTATCTCGGATGATATTGATTGGCAACTCGAATGTTTAAGAAATATGGGGTTGCAGATCGATCGTCTTACCGCAGAGTACTTTCGATTAACCAAAGACATTCAGGCCAAATTAAACGAGTTGGTGGAAGCCGAGGCTAGGTGTAAACTGCTTAGGGAAAGGGCGCGGCAGCGTCCAGATGCCGTACTGTTTCAGCAGATCAGCCAAAATTGCGAGGGTTCATGGTTAAGGGATAGGTTAGCCAGATTTAATAATATCAAGGACACCTATGAGAGAATAAAGGGTCGTTATGATCGGATCAAATCATTGCATGAAGATACCAGAGTATTAATGGAGGCGGTAGAGGATAGGCAGAGGGAGGTAGAACGTCAATATTATGATCAGCTACATCGTGGTGAATAGCTTCTAATGCTAATCAGTTTTACCTAGCAATACAAGCATTATCACAACAGGATAGGATTATGCAATCTATCGATGTTTGGCCTCATTATTATCGCTTGCTGTTCGCATTGATTATCAGTTGGGTATCAACCGCAGCGGTAGGAATTAATTCAGTGGATGATTTTCAAGCTATCAACAGGAAAAATCAGGTTACTACTGAAAATCATCCACCAAAGTGTGCACAATCATGTGCTACAAAAACCCCATCGCATGTTGAACCTAGTAAGAAACCGGAACAAGTCATAAATCGAACTCAGGCCCCATCAGCCGTCCACACCAAACCTTCTCCATTAGCACCAACCACACCAAAACCACCAGTTGTACCTAAGGTTAGCAGTTGCCCACAACTAGATGACTTTTTTAACGCCATTAGCCAACTTAAGATTTATGGTACCCTTGAGTATAACGATTTTGACATATATGTTTATATCAAGACTACAGAGAGCAATTTTAGTACAGAAATCCAGCGTCGCATGGGAACAGATATTCTGAGTTTGGCACAGTTGGCTGAATCACATCAACAGCTACCATCTGATACAATGGCAACTACCGAACAGTGTAAAATTCTACTAAACATAGCCCAACAACTTTTTGTGATATATGAGGCCCAAAAGATTAGTTGTGGACCGATAAAAATCGCTATTTCTAACATGGACCTCTTTGAGATAGCCAAAATGAAAGATGCAGATTATCATGAACTCACTGAAAGTATCATAAAAAATTGCCCTTTGTCTTATCATGGTTTTATAGCACAACTAAAGGATATTCGTAAATATTGCCCGCGTATAGGCCAAAGGTGTAACAGCATCAATATCGATTGTAGCACATTAACTGGTAATAAATCGAAAAATTGCCAAGCTACGGCCAGCGCTGTGCGGGGGATACAGCGTGAAATTCCACATAACAATATGTGTGCACAGCAGGATATTTACAATTTGGTAGTATCATTAAGTAGTGGTAATTTTCCGACAAAAATTAGTTCCCAGGTATATCTTAAGTGTGGTGCACTTATCAGCGAAATATCTAATGTGGCTGAGCAACTTACTGCATTGTACAAAAAACACATACAAAGACAGGCAAAAATCCATAATGTGCGTGGATGCGAAACATATGCCATAACAGCACAACGTTTGCAAAACGAACGCTCATTAAAATGGTACCAAACATGTCTGCAACAACACGCGTTACCAGAACCCAGCCTAGTACCTTCAACCTCAAACGAACCATATCAAAGTACATTAAACACTAACAAGCAGCCTCAACATCATCTATCGAGAACCAAATAGGGAAATGACTACTAAATTCCAAGGCATCATGCCAATTATGGCCGTGAATCTCAGCTTATTACTATTTATCACCGGCTGTGGTGCCATACAATCCCCCAGGACAAATATTCACGGTCGGTATGATGATATCTCCGTGTTGGAATGCCGCGCTAACACCTTGGATGAAGTTAGTGCCTGTGAGTTACAAAGAAAATTAGTACAAACCGGGCAATCTGGCGTAACCTTAAGCTATGAGTGCAAAATAATCCTTAATGCTTGGGACAGCGGCTATTATAGGGAAAAATGTAATTTATTGCGCTAAAAACCTACATTAAAATTTGGTACCAAACTCATGGCACTGGAAACAACCAATGCAATATAAATTTATCCAAGCCTTTTTTAAGGCTATCCCGATATCTGTAATCATCTTCTATGGTATTTGGTGGCAGTTAAACAATTTAAGCAATGTTCCCTCAGATCAAACAGCTATAGGTGCCCCGTTCTCTACAGTAGAACAAGTAACCGCGCAGCTAGAATCTGACATTGCTTTACTAAAATGCCTGAATAGCGGCGACATATCTAAAATGTCGATAGAAGATTGTGATCCTAAACCAATGCCATCCGCTGCAATACCAGTAACCGCGGGCCAAGTATCGATATACGCAATATATGTTATCCAATGGCTCTGTCTCAACATCCAAATCGCCTTATTTATTTTGGCCTTTAACAAAAACCACCGGCTATCCGAGGCCTATGGCCACCTTGCCAATTGGGCCGTCAACGCAGGCCCCATGCTTGGGGTACTTGGAACCATACTATCCTTTGCCCTATTGTTAACCAACGCCGGGGCTGAAGGACTAGCGGCGATTTTCAATAGCTACTTTTTCAGCGCTGCGATCACAACCCTCATGGGCGGTATGGTGTATATTATCACTTTACTGTTAATGTATAAAATTGGCCCGGCGATTGATTACCGCTAGTAGTTGCATTGCGCACCAATTCAAACCTAAAAACCCACGAATATCATGCGCCATGTAGATAACCCACCGCTTATCGTGCTGTTCGACCTACTTTTCATGCTGCTGTTTATCTCTATACTCAAAACTGATCAACTGCTAGAGATAAAACTTCCGCCACACCATTTACCCAAAGATATCATAATAATATCTGGAACTAACAGCAAAGAACGCACCCAAAAGATATTAAACCAGGCTAATCCCAACGATTTTGGCATTACCCTAGCCTGTCAGGGTCAAGTAGAGTGCCAAGGCCGTGACGTGGACCTGCTATTACCACAATCCATATACCGGGATATTGCCAAAATAACAACCCTCTCAATGCATACGAATAGCTGTCGCAAACTAAGCTTTCATATTCAAGCCAATTCCACAAATAACGCTGTAATTGACTACCAAAAACTCCAAACTAGTAACCCATGTCTCCTCAAAATTGCCGGAATGCGTCAATGGTTACAGGCCAATATTGCCTCAGCCCATGCGTTACCGTAATTTGTTCACACTCATTTAGGATAAGTACTGTTGCGCCCTAAATAAACCCGCTAAACTTTTGCCGTCACTAATTTTACCTGAAGCTGCCCACTCCATAGCTTCTGCTATGGGAATCCAATGTACTTCCAAAACTTCACTAGCCTCCAAACGTTGTAATTTTAACCTAAGATTAGTTGCAAGGTACAAATAGATTATTTCTGTTAAAAACCCAGGAGAACTATGGATAAATCCCAACTCCTGCCAATTCTCAGCTTCAACCCCCAATTCTTCCTCTAGTTCCCGCTGTGCTGTTAACAATGGAGGCTCGTTATCATCACGTTTACCTGCTGGCAATTCCCAAATCCAACCACCGGTAGCCCAGCGATACTGATACACTAATCCTATTCGATTCTGATCATCTATAGCAACTATGGTAGATCCACCAGGGTGATGCACGATTTCCAACTCCGCCTGCTTGCCGTTGGGTAAAGTGCAATACTCCAAATTGACCCCGATAATGCGACCTTGAAACACTGAAACTTGTTGCTTCATGCTATTTCCTCAACATACAAATCATTAATCATAGCCATCTATTTGGAGCCATTAGCCAATTCTGCAGCAGCTAAAGTAGTAATTTTCATGTAATCTAACTTGCCAGCACCCAATACTGGTAATTCTGCAACATTAAGAATGATTTTGGGAATGCCAATTTCCATAAAACCTTCGCTGCGCGCAAAGTTACTTAAATCTTCTCGATTAGCTAGTTGATAATTGGTGACTAAAATTAAACGCTCACCCTTCTTTTTATCTGGCAATGCCACAACTGCATGCCCATAACCAGGCCAAAGTTGGTTTACCAAAGTTTCGACTGCCGTTAACGACACCATCTCCCCCCCAATTTTGGCAAAACGCTTCAAACGCCCCTTGATCGCGACATAACCATCGGCATCTATCTGCACAATATCCCCAGTGTCGTACCAACCATCAGCTAAGGGTTGTAATACTCCCGGGTTATCAAGCTTGAGATAACCGAGCATGATATTTGGCCCTTTAACCAATAAACTACCACCTTCGGCAATACCTGGGACCGGTTCCAAACGCCATTCCACATCCGGCATCAGTCTGCCCACAGTACCAGGGCGATTTTGCAGTGGAGTATTTACTGCCAATACGGGAGCGGTTTCAGTAGCCCCATAACCTTCAAACACCCGCACTCCAAAACGTTCGCTGTACAGCTGACGGGTGGTAGGTTTTAAACGCTCAGCCCCACTAAAGACCAAGCGTAATTTGTAAAAATCATATGGATGGGCATAACGAGCATACCCAGATAAAAATGTGTCGGTACCAAATAATATCGTAGCATTAGTACTGTAGATTAATTCCGGTATAGCGCGATAATGCAATGGCGAAGGGTATAAAAACACTTTCAGGCCGGCCATCAATGGCAATAACGTGGCAGTACTTAGACCAAAGGAGTGAAACAATGGTAAAGCGTTAAAAACCAAGTCTGTAGGATTAAAGTCGACTCTAGCGGCTACTTGATTACGATTAGACTGCAAATTATAATGGCTTAATACCACACCTTTAGGTGCCCCTTCAGTTCCAGAAGTGAAAAGCACCACGGCTGGTGCCTGTGGATCTTTGTTTGGACAAGAGTAGTGATAAACTAGTTTGCTTAGGATAGACCAACGACCTGCTAGCAAACCAAATAATTTGTCATAGGTGGTTAATTGTTCCTTAACATCTTCCAAGTATCGAACCGTAACCCCGATAGCTTCTATAGCTTGAACTAGCTCTGTAAGTTTAGCAGCTTCAACAAATTTACGTGAACTATACACTATTTTTAAAGTAGCTATCTGACAAGCTAAAACTACACTGCTAGCTCCAGTTGAATAATTCAACATGGCAGGTACTCGACCGTAGGCTTGTAGTCCCATGAAGCTTACAATCATGCCCAGTACATTGGGTAGCAGCAATCCTACTCTGTCACCAGTTTGAGAATCCCTAATTAGGGCTTTACCCAATATTAGGCTGGCAGTAATTAACTGTCGATAAGACAAAGGTTTATGGGTAATATCCTCTAATATTATATGTTTGGGTCCATGTAAATTACTAGCATTAATCAGAGTTTGGAACAGAGTATACCTGGCATCACTACTTTCTAGGGCTGCTGCCGACATTATGTCATATAACCTATTGCCAGCGTATTGACGGCGTTTGCGACCACGTATTTGATCTGGAATAGTTAGTGTCCGAGCAGGTAAAAAGTGCATGGTCATTTTCGGGAACCAGCGTTGTCGCACTTTTCCTTGTAACCGTCCAAAGGGAGTGTACTGTGGTCCATCCAAACGCACTGGCAATAGATTCACGCCTGCTCTTTCTGCCACTAAGGCTGGTCCTTCGTATATTTTCATGAGGCCTCCAGTAACGGTAATGCGGCCTTCTGGAAAAATAACTACTTGTTCCCCGCGCCGAAGACAGGCAACCAAAGTGCGAAGTGCCAAAGGATTGGTAGGATCAACCTTTTGGGTATTAGCGTGAGTTAACCGTAAAAATAAGCTAATCCATGGCTTTTGCGCAATAAAGGTATCAATAGCAAAAGTTGGAGGTTTACGCATATAAGCGGCAATTAATATTGCATCTAAAAATGATAGATGATTGGGAATGATTAATACTTTGTCACCAGCACGCTTTAAATTTTCTAGACCGTGTACCTCAACTCGGTAGAGTAACCATAGAATCCAGGTTAACACTGTACGCACCAGAATTCCTGGTAACAAGCGATCTGTAACTATTATTACTCCGATATTCAATATTGCCATAAGTAAAAATAATTGGGGAATAGAGACACCATAGTGCATTAATACTGCGCTCGCAACCCCACCTAGTACCACAAATAGTGCATTTAAAACATTGCTAGCGGCAATATTGCGGGCGCGGTGTTCAGGCGGACTTTGTTGTTGTAATATAGCATATAGTGGTACAATAAATATGCCTCCAAAGACGGCAACCATGACTAGACTAAAGAGTAAATGCCAGGATCCAGGCATTGCAAAAAAACCTACTATTCCCAACAGTTCGGTTGGATTAGCAGTAAAAGTAGCACTGATAAAATAAGCGTCGGCCATAAAAATGCTAAGTCCCAATGCTCCAATAGGGACGTATGCCGCATTAACTTCGCCCTGTAGCAGGCGGTTACATAGTAGGGAGCCTATGGTGATACCTAGAGAAAATGATAATAGGAATAGGGTGACGACTTCCTCATTGGCTCCGATCAAATCTTTGGTCAGCGGTGGAAATGCAGCTAAAAAGTTGGCACCTAACATCCAAAACCAGGATGTTCCTAAGGCACAAAGGAATACTATGCGATCTTTACGTGCATTATCGATTATCTTCCAAGTTGCGCGTATTATGTTGTAACCTACTTTTAAATTAGGTACTGCCGGTGTGGTGGTAGGTATAAACAAACTGGTAATCCAACCCAATATTGCTACAGCTACTACGGAGGCAGAAATAGCTAGGATTCCGTAGTCTCTATTTAATATCAGCAAACCGCCCAGTATGGCACCAGTTAAAATGGCTAAAAAGGTCGTAGTTTCAATCAGTGCATTGCCGCCTAACAATTCGTGCTCATCTAAATGATCTGGTAAAATGCCGTATTTGATTGGGCCAAAAAATGCTGACTGGGTTCCCATCAGGAATAGGACTGTGAGTAAAAAATACAGATTATCTAGATAAAATCCTAAAGCAGCTGCTAGCATTAATATTATTTCAGCGAATTTAATCCATCTACTTAATAGTGCTTTATCATATTTATCAGCTAGTTGTCCGGCAGTGGCCGAGAAGATAAAAAAGGGTAAGATTAAAATGGCGCCGGCTAAAGGTACCAATACGCTGGCTTCTAAAGCATAGCGTGCTGCCATGACGTAGGTAATGAGTATAACTAACGAGTTTTTAAATAGATTGTCGTTGAAAGCGCCTAAGAATTGGGTGAGCATTAGGGGCAAAAAACGCCGTGTAGTTAGCAAAGCAAATTGACTGTGGGGCATTATTATCTCTAGTCGCGGTTAGCTAAATTATGCGTGAATAGTTGGTATAACGCTGGGATTTATGTCTGTATTGGTTAATGGCACAAATTATGTTAGAAAAATAGGCTACGATATAATGTGTTAGCGATATTTAGGCTTTAATCGATGAATTTTACTGAGAACAAAAGATCGTCTCAATTTACTAGCAGCTATGCAGCTGCTAAAATGAGCGGTATGCGCTATATTCGAAGAGAATAATCAAAAATAATTGCTAATGGTACCTAAAGTCCAGGCAAGTATGGTAAAGGCGTTTCAGTTCAGTAGGATACTGTTTATTAATGCCCCATCAATACCCATAACCATGTTGCTGAATAAATTTAGACCGACAAAGCATAAGCTACAAGGGTATGTCCCATTGGATTAGATATAGGCCTTGTAGCTTACCCGAATATTTGGTATTAAAATATTGAGATTATAAAAATTTATTGTTAATATGGGCCGTTTGGTGGCGTGGGATGCCTAGCCGAGCTCGTTTAGGGCCTTTTGGTAACGGTTGGCATGGGAACGTTCTGCTTTAGCTAGAGTTTCAAACCAATCCGCGATCTCATCAAAGCCTTCTTCGCGGGCTACTTTGGCCATTCCTGGGTACATATCTGTATATTCGTGGGTTTCACCAGCTACGGCAGTCTTCAGGTTGTCGGCAGTACCACCAAATGGCATACCAGTTGCTGGATCACCACATTTTTCTAGGTATTCCAAATGACCATGGGCATGACCAGTTTCGCCCTCAGCTGTAGTGCGAAATAGCGCCGCTACGTCCGCGTAGCCTTCAACATCGGCCTTGCTAGCGAAGTATAGGTAACGCCGGTTGGCTTGAGACTCGCCGGCAAAGGCGTCTTGTAAGTTCTTTTCGGTTTTGCTGCCCTTAAGATTCATGGCTATTCCTTAGGTTAACCAATGGTCAATATTACGCTAAGATTTAGGCGTAACGTAAATTACTTACTAGGTATTGCGTAGTCTAGCATAATTACCAAGTTAATAGCTAGCAATATGTCAATCGCAATTTAAGCTTAAATTGCGCCGTATTATTCTTGTGATTTTTTAGTAGAATAGTTTGGATCTAATCATTTATTATGTAGTTAAATTAATTATTTATTAATGCATGAGGCAATTAAGAAACAAGTAATAATTATGGGGGTAAAAATGGGGTATTCAAGACTGCAGGTTAGTTTTAGTCCGATGGTGATCCGGGGGCTCAATGCTTTTCTCATAATGTACTTTTGGTATAACATGGTCCCCAAGTTGTTGGGCATCTGGCAAGGGCTTGGATGGCCTAGGTTTCTGACCGGTGTAGGAATAGAGCAGACATGATTATTGTTTATTTAGCCCACGGTGGCCCAAAATATTACGTACAAACCAAATTCTCGGTGTTATCCCTACTAAACTTGCTGATTAGAAGCAACAGAAACGATATAAACATAATTATTTTTACCGATAATATAGAAATACATCCTAAGCATGATTTAATCAAAACTATAGATATATCGTCACAGCTACGGCAATTCTACGGTCCATTGCAGCATGCTCACAGAGTAAAGCTGGAGGTGTTAAAGCTTACCGAACATAAATTTGGGTTGCCTTTCATCTACGTCGATGGGGACTCCAAGTGGCTACAGATACCAGATCAACCATTTGTAGAATTAAGTCATAATCCAGTAGCTAGCAATAGGCGTATATCCCAAACATTTTTTATGCATATTGCAGAACAAGCTGTTTCCAATGAGTTTTTTCCCAAGTATGCTAAATTTCTAAATAACCGGAAAAATACTCTTGCAAAATTCGGTATTCGAGAACAATCTCAGTACATGATGTGGAATGCTGGGGTAATTGGTATTCCAGCATCAGCCCCCGGTACTATCAGTAGAATATTGGATTTAACAGATTATCTTGCTTTATATCTTAAACCGCGTCATTGGACTGAGCAATTAGCTGTATCTTTGGTGGCGACTAGTGACTTTGCTGTACGACCGTTTGATGCGTACCTGACTCATTATTGGAACTTCGGTTTTGCTTTACCCGTAGTATTAGAAAGGTTCTTTCAGCAATTGCCGAATCACTTAACTATTGAGCAATTAGCCCAAGAATGCGCTAATTTCAATATTTCGGAAATCACAATTCAGGGAATACCACAGTCTAAGAATCGTTTTAACCAATTTAAAGCTTCTGTATATAAAAGATTTTTAGATATCAAGGCTTTTATGTTGCGCTATAAATTTATAATTCGATCGTAATACCTTGCTCTATACAATAATCTGGGTTTATCCACGGTATCAATAAATTTACTGCGAGTATGCAATACGTTATTTGCTATAACTCCTTGTCCAGGTCCCAGTCTGGCGGTAAAGGTCCAATGATTGAGTGTTCCTAGCAATTCTTTGAGGGCTAGCACTGCTGCCTGGGTTAATTCGTCATTGCGCCAGATTACACTGCGTGTTCTGTCTGTATAACGCATATGTAAATTGCCCGCTGAATTGACGCTAAAAACCGGACCTACGCTTGCTGCCCTGACTAGTTTTCCGTCTACTACGTTAGCGGGTATAGTCATAGCCTCAGGGTGCATTAAAGCTTTGATATATCCTATATTTTGCTGCCGTAATTGCATGTAAACCAATTCGTGATCCAACAATTGATTGCTGCCCCCATTACTTGCTGGTTGTACACAATGGAGTATCATAGCATGAACTTGTTTATGCGTTAAGTTATAATAACCGTCAGTGTGCCAGGCTATGGCCTTGTCTGTGTATGGGATGTATTCACGATGGTAGTTATCGGCTTGCACTGTAAGTGCCGTAATCGCATCGGTATCGGCGCCTGGGTTGTGATCTAGTCTCGATAGACCGCATTGTATTCCAAGTTGGGCAATGCTATTTTTATCAATAATTTTGTTGTTTTTGCTAACGCTATAAATTGCTAGATTGGATTTGTTACAACGCATTAATAGGGCTTGGCGTTCGCTAGTAGTTAAATGACCCGGGTCGGATATTTCCACTGTCAGATCTTCTAGGCTTTCGGGATATCCAGAGAGTTTGTCTTCACACCAGGTCAAAAAGGCCTTTTGATTATCAAGCATAAAAGGGTTATTAGCAGTTGTTGGCATATGACTGTTACGTTATAAAGTTGTGGGGACGCTGGAGCGTGGGAGCGATCAGGTTTAGTTCTTGTGAAAGGTTTCAGAGTTCTTGGGGAAATGATATTTAATCTAATTCCTTTACTATTCTGAAGCCAACATCGATCATGCGTTGTTCAGAAGCTAAGCTATACCTGCTTGCTGAGCGCACATCTTCTGATTTACTAAACCAGGATCCGCCACGTAAAATTCGATTCTGGCAGTTTCCAGTAGATACTGGAATATTGCCTTGATTTGGTGCCTGTGCGTAATTTTGCGTTACACAATCTGCGGTCCACTCCCAAACGTTACCATGTACGTTGTATAATCCCCATGGATTGGGTGAAAAACTGTCTATTGGCATTGTATTGGTCATATATTGCGGTTTGCCATTAGAATCAGTATCGTAGGTACTTGCTCCGTAATTGGCTTTGGTGAAGCTAAGAGGTTCAGAAACGCTGTAGTTTCCTGTAGTTCCAGCCCTAGCTGCATACTCCCACTCTGCTTCAGTGGGCAAACGGTATTTATCACCGGTTTGTTGCGATAGCCAGCGTACATACTGATTAGCATCGTTCCAGGAGACATTTATTACTGGGTGTTTACCACGACCCCAGCCTGCGTCATCTGGTCTGTAGCTACATCCACCTGCGTCTACGCAAGCGTCGAATTCTGCAAAACTAATTTCGTATTGGCTAATGGCAAATGATTTGTTATGAGTTACCAGATGTTGTGGGGTTTCCTCTAAGGTTTGGGATATAAAAAAATCATTTGCAACGAGTTTATCCCAATCTGCCTGTGTTGTGCCCATATTAAAAGTACCGGCCGGAACCAATACCATTGCGGGTAAAACAATCTGTGGTAATAATTTATTGGTTGTAGAGGAAATATTTGGTGCAGCTTGAGTGTTGATTTGGAGCTTGATTTTAATCCATATGGCCCAAAAATAAAATTCTGAAGCATAGTTGGCTGCCAAGTTGTTAATCGCAGCCAGTTCAGTGGCGTTTGGAGTTACAATTTGGTAAATAGGTTTGCCCGCTATGGCCTCCATGGCCTCTATGTATACCGGTGCGTCCTTAAATTGAGCATCATCTAAATAACTAATTAGCTTAGAATAATCTGGGCCCTCCCATCCATATACAGCTTTAGGATCAAATAGGCGAGTTCTGAGCTGGGGCATCACCGTCTGGACATGAAAATTTTGAGCAAATTTTGCAGCCCAAACACTTTCTGGATATTTAAGAGCGGCTTGTAGCATTTTTTCTATTTCAGGCATATGGTTACGCAATATGTTTAACTCTGCTTGCGAAAATACATCTTGAATATTGTTAAAGGCATCAGTCCAATCGTATGTGGCCAGGATGAACCTATTAGCTTTACTTATTACTTGATCTGCGGGATTATCATGAGGTTTTGCAGTTAAAGGCGGATCTTGAGCGAACCCGTTTTGCATAGATATACATGTAAAACACAAAATTATCAATATTTTATATAACATAACTATCCTTGCAAGTTGATATATTACCTGGTTTTGATATATGACCTAGTTTTGGGTGAGGCGTCCGGTGCTAGCGCCTGGAATGGGAGTTTGCCATTGCCCATTGTCCAAGATAGCATCGATAATTACCATATTTAGACTATGGTGAATTGCGCCGGTACTTTTCAGTAAACTAGCAAAGTTTGGTTGCCACTGTTCTACAAGTGACCAAAAATTATCAGGAATAACCGCACGTAATCTTAGTTTGCCAGTTCTAGAAAACTGTGCAACATCACCTGGTCCATCAATGCTGGCGTTAGCACGCATTGTGCCGTAGTCCGAGGTTAGGTTTAGATCTGTAATGGCCTTAATCCATACATATTGAGAAGTATCATTTTGTGTATTGCCATTTATACTTTGTCGTATGGATTCTATACGTATTACAGGTATTCCTTGAAAATATAGTTTATTAATATCAATATTTACATTGAAATCCATATTATCTAGTTTTTGAATTACATGCAACTTTACGCTAGATAAGTCGTTTTGCAGGACGCCAGTAGGCAGGTTCCAATTTCCGGGTTTAATTTCTATATTTTGCAACCAATCTATGGATCTAAACCAGGGTTTGAAACTGACATATCCGGAAAAACTAGCTAGCGAATGTGCAGAAAGATTGGGGTCATTGATTTCACCAATAATGTAAGAGGTTAACCAGTAATGTTGCATGGTTACGGCTATTTCTAATTGGGTGGATTCTATGCCAATACCTAGCTCTGTATGGATAAAATCACCAGTTATATCGTTTAATTTTAATAGGGATTGACTAACTTTACCCGTGGCAAAGGAGTTACTGATGGCGGCTCGGACAAAATGTGCTGTAAGAGCAGTAAGCGCTAAACTACCAGTGGCTGCAACAATTATGGTCCAAACTATGGTTCTCAATAGACGTTTACGATAGAGAAAAATGGGCATAAGGGTGTGATTATATTGTATAGTTCTAAAATCTATTAGGTATCAAAGTGGTATGCTAGGATGTGTTGACATATAATATTATTAGGGTTGTGTTCTTGTGGGGACGCTGGAGCGTCCCCGGCGGCGTTCCCACACTGGAGCGTAGGAATGATCACAATACGTGAGATTATGCTATACTAATCGTACCTACAATTTTTGGTGAAGCGTGGAAATGATCACGTCTTGTTCTTGCGTGGAGCTGGAGCGTCCCCGGCGGCATTGTTATGCTGGAGTGTGGGGACGTTCAGGTTTGGTTCCTGTGTGACGTCGATGCGTGGGAACGGATCAAATAGGACGCCAGAGTATGAGCATAATTAAGCGCTCAACCTTACACCTACGCAGTCTACGGTCTTAAAAACGCAAACCGTGGGACGGATTACAGTTCAACTTATGCGTTTAATAACCAAGCTAGCATTGGTACCACCAAATCCGAAAGAGTTAGATACGGCGATATCAATTGGCATGGGACGTGCGATGTTGGGAACGTAATCTAAATCACATTCAGGGTCTGGTGTTTCGTAGTTTATAGTGGGTGGTGCCACCTGATCGCGGATAGCCAAAATGGTAAACAGTGCTTCGGCGCCGCCGGCTGCTCCCAACATGTGCCCGGTCATGGATTTAGTAGAACTCATACACAATTTATAGGCGTGTTCACCAAAGGCTGCTTTTACCGCCTTGGTTTCAGCTAGGTCTCCGGCTGGTGTCGAAGTACCATGGGCATTTATATATTGTACCTTGTCCCTGGATATTCCGGCATCATCTAGGGCCATCAGCATACATTCTTTGGCGCCGGAACCGTCTTCGGAAGGTGCTGTCATGTGGAAAGCGTCGGAATTCATGCCAATACCAATGATCTCGGCGTAAATGTTGGCATTGCGGGTCCGGGCATGTTCGTATTCTTCTAGCACTAATACACCGGCCCCATCGCTTAATACAAATCCATCTCGATCTTTATCCCAGGGACGGCTGGCACGGGCTGGGTCGTCATTGCGGGTGGATAAGGCACGGGCGGCGGCAAAGCCTCCCAGGCCTACTGGGGTAGTTGCCATTTCCGCACCACCGGCTAGCATTGCATCCACTCTGTTGTATCGAATCATCATGGCAGCTTCGCCAATGTTGTGGGCGCCGGTGCTACAGGCAGAAACTATAGAAAAATTGGGACCTTTGAGTCCATATTTAATTGATAAATCCCCAGATACCATGTTGATTATGTTGGCGGGGACAAAAAATGGCGATATTCGCCGTGGACCGCTGGTACGGTAGGTTTCGTAGGCGCGTTCGATGCCGCCTATGCCACCTATACCAGAGCCAATAGCCACTCCAATGCGACGGCAGTTGGCCTCAGTTACTTCTAGGCCGCTATCTTCCCATGCTTGGATGCCGGCTGCCATACCGTAATGGATGAAGTCATCCATCTTTTTGAGATCCTTTTTTGGTATGTAGCGGGTTACATCAAAGTTATAAATGGGGCCACCAAATTGGGTGGTAAAGTTAGAAACGTCAAAATGAGTAATAGTTTGGATGCCACTGCGGCTATTTAGGATAGCGTCCCAGGCGGTTTGTACGCTCTGTCCGACCGGCGCTATCATGCCTAGTCCTGTTACTACCACTCTTCTGCCGGTCATCATACTCACCGCCCTCGTTAATCAGGAAAAACCAACAGTCTCAGCCGTTAGCAAGCTGCGCCTCTTTTTGACAGAGGTGCGCAAGCTTGGACTATCAGCTTTAGATCTTTGTTTGAGCACTGGAATTTTACGATAAGCGGGGTTAGAACGCAAACATTCCAGTATATTGCAACTAATTATTACTGATGATCTTTTATGTAGTTAATTGCGGCTTGTACTGTGGTGATCTTTTCGGCTTCCTCGTCGGGTATGTCAGTGCCAAATTCTTCTTCCAAGGCCATTACTAATTCCACGGTATCTAGGGAATCAGCGCCTAAATCATCTACAAATGATGCCGCCGGGGTTATGTCTTCTTCGGCAACTCCTAACTGTTCTACTATGATTTTCTTTACCCGCTCTTCGATTTCTTCGACACTAGACATAGCTTTTACATCCTCGATTTTCAATGTAAGACCAATTTGGTTAGGCCTGATATTTTATAACAAATTTTCATTAATGGTAACTACCTAATGATTAGAAAGCTAGGCTAAAAACTTGGAACATGCAGGCTATTAGCTTTTAAACTTAGTCCAACCATATTTTGCCCCATATTTCTGATTACAGATTATGGTAGATAGTTACGATTAATGCTAGGTCTGTTTATTGCCTATATTGCCTCAAGTAACATGGTTAGTCCATATACATTCCACCATTTACATGGATAGTTTCGCCAGTTATATAGTTGCCGCCGGGGGAAGCCAGAAATACTACGGTATGGGCGATGTCTTCAGGTTGACCAATGCGTCCTAATGGTATGGTAGCCAAGATGGCTTTGAGCATTTCGGGTCCCAGTTCTTTAGTCATATCGGTGTCTATGCAACCTGGGGCTACAGTGTTGACTGTTATACCACGGGAGCCAATTTCGCGGGCTAGGGAGCGACTGAAGCCTAGGAGGCCGGCTTTCGCTGTAGCATAATTGGTTTGCCCGGCGTTTCCTGAGGAACCCACTACTGATCCAATATTGATAATGCGTCCGAATCTAGCCTTCATCATACCGCGTAGGCAGGCTTTGCTGAGGCGGTATACCGAAGTGAGGTTGGTATCCATGATAATGGTCCACTCCTCGTCCTTCATCCGCATTAGTAAATTGTCTTTGGTAATGGCCGCGTTGTTAACTAGAATAGTGGGCGGACCAAATTGAGTCTCTATGTCCTGCATAAGTGTGGTTACGGAGCTTGGATCAGCCACATTTAGGACTTTGCCTTGACCGTTTAAACCTTGAGATTGCAGATATTCGGTTATGGATGCAGCGCCAGCCGGGGTGGTTGCAGTACCAATCACGGTAGCACCGGCTTGAGCTAGGGCTGTAGTAATAGCACGACCGATGCCGCGGCTGGCTCCGGTTACAAGGGCAATGCGACTGGTTAATTCATTGGCCATAATTAGAGAGATCCTTGAGTGCTTGGTCGAGGGTTTGGGGATCAAATACTGGCCAAACCGGCAGATCTGGAAGAATCCTTTTATTAAGTCCGGTTAGGACTTTACCAGGGCCCATTTCCACAAAGGCTTTAATACCGTCGGAGGACATGAATTTTATGGTTTCCACCCAACGTACCGGGCTGTGTATTTGTGCCTCAAGTTGGGAACGAATGAACACAGGGTCCTCAGCGCAGACTACCGAGACGTTATGGATAACCGATATTTTAGGGGCTTGAATCGGTATGTTATTCAAGTAAGCAGCTAATTTAACGGCAGCTGGTTGCATTAAATCACAATGGGAGGGCACACTGACAGGTATGGATAAGGTGCGTCTGGCACCGGCGGTTTTGGCCAATTTGCAGGCACGTTCTACAGCTCTGGTATGTCCAGATATCACTACTTGACCAGGGGCGTTAAAGTTTGCAGCTTGTACGATTTCCCCAGCGGCAGCTTCGGTACAGGCGGCCCGGACTTCTTGATCATCTAGGCCAAGAATAGCAGCCATGGCACCTTGCCCCGGCGCTACGGCTTCTTGCATCAAGCGCCCGCGGTTGGCAACTAGAGCCACCGCTTCCGGATACGTTATGGATTCACTACACACTAAAGCGGAGTATTCGCCTAGGCTGTGACCTGCCATCATAACTGGGGTGGGTCCATTTTGAGCTTGCCATAGACGCCATATTGCTACTTCGGCTGCCAGAAGTGCGGGTTGGGTGTTGTGGGTGGCGTTGAGTTCATCGCTTGGACCTTCTTGCATGAGGTGCCAAAGATCTAGGTGTAGGACCTCCGAGGCTTCAGCAATAGTTTGGCGCACTATAGTGTACATTTGGCCTAGGGTTTTGAGCATACCTAGTGCCTGTGAGCCTTGC
>JXSN01000157.1 GCA_001276605.1 Achromatium sp. WMS2 | reverse complement strand
CAGTATGCCGCGTCCAAAACAGAAATTTTCTGGGGCCAGTTCGAATTGGATATTCACATACTGGGCATAAAAAACTCTCGTAAGCCTCCCGATACTGGGTTAGCAACCACTGAGTTTTGGGGAAAGCTACCGCCCGAATAAAATATACCAGGAGTTTGGCTACCAGTTTAGCCCAGTTCTTGGAGAACCAAAGGACTTATCAGGGGTATAACACTGAATTATCTAATTTTTTAGCGCGTAAACATGAACTTGAGGCACAAGCGGCTAAAATCCAAAGTCAAATAGAGCAACAACGCCGACCAGCACAGGTTGAATACGAGACATTAACACAAAGTCACTTGTTTAGACTCGCTTATTTAAAATTGATGGTATTATTGCCACTATTGATTATCGGCGCCTTATTATTGGTTAAAATGCGCTCTAGTCTGTATTATCCTCTAGTATTAGGCTATGGCATTGCCATAATAATTAAGGTATTTTTAGTTATATACGATTATTTTCCCTCAAAATATCTTAAATACGTGGTGATTATTGGGTTAATTGTAGTGGTAGCCAAACTCCTGGTATATTTTATTCGGGCGGTAGCTTTCCCCAAAACTCAGTGGTTGCTAACCCAGTATCGGGAGGCTTACGAGAGTTTTTTATGCCCAGTATGTGAATATCCAATTCGAACTGGCCCCAGAAAATTTCTGTTTTGGACGCGGCATACTGTCAACAAAGTGGTCTTACCTAAAGATAACCCTGAGGATAAACCATATACCTGCCCAGTATGTGGCACTAATCTGTTTGAGCAATGTACAAAATGCCAAGGTATCCGTCATTCGTTATTGCCATATTGCCAACATTGCCAAACTGAGAAAACCATATAATATTTATTGAGTTATCCACCTTCACCGTTAAGACCCAAAGCATTCAACATCCTGGCACATAATTCTTGAGAGTCCTGGGATATTAATTCTTTAGGCACTTTGGACTTGTAGATTAAACGCCAATACCCCTCAAATCCATACGCAGCCATGAATGGGTGGGTGCCAGTGCTTTGGGCAGCGAGAAAATCTATTTGTTCATCGCCACAAGAGTAGCTTCGTGCTGGATTAACCAAATATTGATCGCGGATACTGCGGAAATAAGGAGCTTTTTGTTGTTTTAACGGAATATGGGTCAGAAAGTCTAAGGCAGCAACCTCTACTCCTTGGCGTGCATACAGTTGCTTTAGGGTTTCTTCAGGTTCCCAGGTAATATTACGGGTTAAAACCCCTACGCGACAGTCGGCTAGCGTAATTAACCTATTCATGAGATTGGCAATTCCAGGGTATAACGTACCCTCAAATCTATATACCTCAGTAAGAGTGTCAATTATCTTATTACGCCTGGTCCTACTAATGTGATTACGTAAATTTCCAGAAAAATCTCTAAAACCACCTAAATATTTGAATGGATTACGTCGTCTTTGAAAACGCTCTAAGTCACCTAGATTCATACCATGCACAGCAAAGGCGCTACGGATGGCGGTAAAGGCATCAATCGTGGTTCCGTCTGCATCTAGGATGACGAGGCGATCTCCGCTATACATTAAGGGTTTTTCTCCACAATATATGGTTTGAGTATAATTAAGCCACATTAACTAAATTTGCAAATATAGTTTAAAAAAGACTTTCATACGCAAAACACTGATAGCATTATATTGATTAAATAATTATTGAGCTTATAATTTATTAGTTATGTATATGTTATGATTAATTGGCATAACCTCCCGTTACGCGTTCGTGGCCAGCTAAATCCCTCCAGGTGCATATGTTTTGTAGGCCAGCGCTGCGCATCAGGCTTCTTACAGCAGGTGCTTGGTTATAGCCATGTTCTAAAAGTACCATCCCTGTAGGTTGCAAATAGTTTATAGCATTATTGATTAAAACGCGGAGAGCATCTAGGCCATCTGCGCCAGCGACTAAGGCCTGGCGGGGCTCATATGGTAAATCACCCTGGGTTAAATGTGGATCATTAACAGCAATATACGGTGGATTACTGACAATTAGGTCGAAAATCAGATTATATGGTAAAGCTTGGTACCAAGAACCTAGATGAGTTGTGATACGTAGGTTTAGAGTTCTAAAATTGTTTTTAGCTACATTTAAGGCCGTATCAGATATGTCTGTCGCATGCACAGTCCAGAATGGTTGGTGTTTAGCTATAGCCGCGGCTATGGCCCCGCTACCAGTACCAAGGTCGGCTACTAATAGCGTGCGATTAGGATTAGTTTGAGAACCTTTAACACCTAAGGAAAGTGCTAATTCAACTAGTAGTTCGGTATCAGGACGTGGAATAAGGACATCCTTAGTTATTTGTAGTTTTAGATCCCAAAAGTCACGATACTGAACAATATATGCTAGGGGTTCACCTAGAAGGCGCCGTTGTATGAGACTAGAATAATCAACTTCTTGATTAGGGGTGAGCACATAATCGGGCCACGCAACCAAGTAGCTGCGCGGCTTGTATACAACCCGGCATAATAAAACTTCAGCCTCCAGCCGTGGATTAATCCCGGGGATACCTGCCAAGGTAGTAGCTGCTAATTCCAAGTTTTTGAGTATACTACTCATCCGTCTTGTTGGGCTAAATTGGCTAATTGTTGAACTTCATAATCCTTAATCAAGGGGTCAATGACAAGATCCATTTGCCCCTGCATAATAGCATCTAGTTGATATAAAGTCAGGTTAATTCGGTGATCAGTGAGGCGATTTTGTGGAAAATTGTAGGTGCGAATCCGTTCGGAACGATCACCACTACCTACCTGCTGTTTGCGGTCCTTAGCCTGGGCATCTGTTTGTTCGGTTCTGGCTTTATTTAGCAATCTAGTACGCAGTAAACTCATAGCCTGAGAGCGATTTTTATGCTGGGACCGCTCATTTTGGCACTCTACAACTATACCACTTGGCAAGTGGGTAATTCGAATTGCTGAGTCGGTCTTGTTAATATGTTGGCCACCTGCACCAGAGGCCCTAAAGGTATCAACTCGTAATTCCGCGGGATTAATATCAATAGTTTCAATATCTTCTACCTCGGGTAGAATGGCCACAGTACAGGCTGAGGTATGCACCCGGCCTTGCGCCTCTGTCAATGGTACCCTTTGTACTCGATGGGTTCCAGACTCAAATTTTAAGCGGGCATAAACCCCTTGACCTATTATACGGCTTATGATTTCTTTATAACCGCCGTGTTCACCTAAACTTTCAGTTAGTAATTCAACCTGCCAACCTTGAGTCTCAGCATATCGCAGATAGGCACGGTGTAAATCTCCAGCAAATAATGCGGCTTCCGCACCGCCGGTGCCGGCTCTGATTTCTAAGTATATGTTACGTTTATCATCTGGATCAGGTGGTACTAGTAATCGCTCTAATTCCGGTTCTAATAACCTTTGTTGTTGTTGAATCTCTGCAATTTCAGAGCGTGCTAATTCGGATAGTTCCGGATCATCTAATATGTCCTGGGTATTTTTAATATTTTGTTCTAAAATACAATACTGGCGATAGCAATCAGCTATGGGTTGAATTTGTGATAATTCCTGCCCAAGCTCCTTCAGTTTAACAGAATTATTTTGAATTGTTGGATCAGCCAGTAATGCAGTAATATCTTCCTGACGTTCTACAATACGTTGGAGTTTGGTGCGGATAGATGGTGTCATAACTTGGAAATTCTAGGTGTGAGATCATAATTTGAAGTTCTTGAGCGTTTGCGATCCCGTCCAGATCTCTCATGTAGCTGTAGTAGTTCATTCGCAGCTTGCAGCAGCTCTCTTTTGCCATCTATTCCAGCCTGCCTCAGTCTAGCACTGGGGCCGTGTAATAGTTTATTGGTCAGGGTATGGGCTAGGTACTCCAAGGCTTGTTCTGGGGTACGTCCCTGGGATAGCATGTGTTTGGAGCGCTCCAACACCACAGCGCACAAATCTTGAGCTTGATGACGATAAGCTTGAATTAATTCCACCGCATCTAACGAACGTAGCCACCCCATAAATTCATTAGTATGAAAATCAACAATTTGTTGGGCATGAAGAGCTGCATCTTGGCGCAATTGGAGGTTTCCCTTCACTACGGTTTCTAAATCATCAATAGTATAGAGGTATATATCGGACAATTCAGCAACTTCAGGTTCTATATCTCGTGGAACAGCTAGATCTATCATCAACATAGGGAGATGTTTGCGTTTTTTTAGAGCACTCTCAACTGCTCCTTTACCTAGCACCGGTAATGGACTGGCGGTGGATGATACCACGATATCAGCATCAGCTAGATAATAGGTAATTTCAGGTAAAGCAATAGCATTGCCGCCTAACTGCGCGGCAAGCAATTGCGCCCGTTCCACAGTGCGATTAGCTACTATTATATGCTTAATTCCCTTTGATTTACAATTGTTTTTTTGATAGAGAACTAAATGTCTATTAGTGTTTTGGGGCTTAGCTATAAAACGTCCCCGATAGGTATTCGCGAACGCATCGCATTCGGGGCCGACATTGTGGTAGCTGCCCTACGAGATTTACTGCAACAACCAGGTGTTACTGAGGGAGTAATCCTTTCTACCTGTAATCGTACTGAAATTTACTGTAACCTAGATAATTCAGGATCCATATCACTTGCTGACTGGCTATGGAAATTTCAGTACGATTACAGGTAGAAAGGAT
>JXSN01000156.1 GCA_001276605.1 Achromatium sp. WMS2 | reverse complement strand
TGCACCTCTCGATATAAATACCCCTCATGATCCTCTAACTCAGTCTTTACCTTTTGAGGATCAATTATTTGCCAAGTTGTAGATAAATTGATGCGTAATTCAACACGATCCTTAGTTAAAATCTCCTGACCATTAACGTCCATGTTCTGGACCCTACAGTTCATAACCTTAGTTTCTAAAGCTCTATTATATTTCCACCACGCATGTAAGCCCGGTGTTAAAACTGTAGATTGTTCACCATCTACTTCCAAAAATCCTACGTGCCCTTCGGGAACTTTGACACTGGTAATTCCGTTGACAATTACATCGTTATCAATCGTATGCCGCACTTGATTTTTGAGTTTAGCTTTGCTATCAGCCAGTAATTGACTAGCTAACTGTGCATTTAACTTAAAATCAATACTTATGTCTAATTTACGTACCCTAACAGTTCTAGGACCATTCCAATAGGCGCCTCTGCTACCAGGCGGCTTTATTCCCATCAATAAATTATCTTCGTATACCAAACCTACTTCTTGATCGCTCGTTTCCCAACGCTGCAAGTAATCAGCAAATTCACTACCATGTAAGTCTGCTAAAATTAAGACTTTTTCTGGCACAACGTTATCTTTGGAATTTATGGTCTGAAACTGTTCGACTCGGTATTTATGTCCAAAATTCCAAAAGGTATATTTTCCAGGTAATAAAATTTTTGCAAATTGTTCGTATTTATATAAAACACCAATATAAGTCTCAGGTACTATAACTCTTAGCTGTAATAACATAACTATAGTTTCCAACAACCAGGATCAGGTGGATGCGCACCTTCACACCTGGCCAGCTCGCGGCTTTATGCTAACTGGGAATTTATTTATAACCAAACAAATTCGCATCTAACAAACCCAGCTTCGAGGCGACACAGATGCTGGCCATCACCCTCTCAGCCCCTAGCAGCGTGCCACTCCAAACCGCCCTAAGCAAGCAGCGGGTCTTTATCACACGATACTGGAACTGCGAGCGCTTTGTCCCGAAGGTACGCTAAGTATGCCCTTGCGGGCGGCCTGGAATCGAACCAGATTTCCCTGACCTTACAGGTCAAGTACTTTACCAGAGTGACAGTTTTGTCGCGTCCCTAATGGTTTTAAAGACGTGGACAAGCCAGTTGGAATTGAACCAACAACAGTACGATTAATAGTCGTATGCTCTACCATCTGAGCTATAGCTTGGTGACCTCTTTCGGTCGATACGCATACCAGCCAATGGCGGCAGCGTCAGCCGGGTAGGCATTTCTGCCAAACCTGTACCACAGACTACATTGAGGCCGCCTTTATTGTACATTGGTATACGAGCAATATTCAAGCTCTACAGATTGGATGCCTGTTGCCAAACACCCATGTTCTGCACTACCAGCTGTCTTACACTGGTATCGGTTATGTTCATAAGGTTTTGGCTAGCTTGGTTAAACTCGAAGACTTGGGCTTTGTTGGCAGCGATGATGGCCAAGGCACGATCACGCTCTAGCAGGGGCAACTTTTTAGCAATGGCTTCACTTTCACCGAAATATTTATTTGCTAGTGTATTATTCCCATTACGTTTAGCAAAACGCCCCAATGTACTGATAACCGCAGCTTTTACTCCAGCCTCTGTTATGGAGTTGGCGGCCTCATATGCTTTGGTTGCTGACGTAGCAGCCAAGGCTTGATAGGTTATTTGCTCTCTTTGCCGTAAACTTAATACACCTAGGGTTAGTGCTCTATAGGATGGAGTTACTATTTTTAGGCTTAAATCAGTGGCTTGGGCAATTTTACCGGCTATAATTTCTTGCATAGCCATGTTATACAAAGCTCGATCGCGCGCTTCTTGATCTGGAATTTGCTGCACCGTATACATGGCCATCTGGGTATCGGATAATTGAGCACTAGTGCTTGCAAGACGTTCTAATACCCTGGTTTTATCCGCAACATCTGCTAATGAGACAGCTCTGCGAATGCTATATTCCAATAAACTTAAAGCTGAAGTGCGATAGCCCGCATTGGCATAGCTAAAGGCCAGGCTGGACACGGTTAATAGTTGTGTTGCTGGATCCTTAATATCTTGTAAAGCATTGATTGCAGTGTCAAATAGTAGTTTGGCATCCTCGGTTTTTCCCATAGCCGTCATGATAGCAGCAATCTCAGCATTAGCAGCAACTTTGTCTTCTATATTAAATATAGAACCGGCCATGGTACGAATCTTTTGCAGAATGGCCTCTGCCTCTTGATTATGACCAGCAGCCATTGCATGAGTACCGATAGTGCACAAAGCAGCGATACGCTTAACTGGGCCGCCGGTTGAGTGTTCACCCGCTGTCACCAGATTTTGGTATAGGGTCTGAGCGGCAACCGCTTGATTACGATTCCATAACTGCCGCAACATTCTACCCCCACGTTCAAAGTGTTGTGTTGCACCCGCACTTGGCGCCAACCCAACCAACACAGTCTCTAACAGTAGTTCTCGTAATTCATCTGATACTGTCAATAATGCAAGTTCTGATACTGTTCCAAGCAGTAAAACAACTTTGATGTTTTTAGACCAAAGGCTAGCTAATCTTAAGACTGATGCTGAATGGGATCAATACATACTTACACGCATTGATGCTATGCTAGCTAAAGACGATGCTGGATTAGAACAGTTTTCAGGCATTGCATCGGTAGGCTCTAGCTCATGCTTATGACCGCATGCTGGGCAAACTTCAACCCTAACCACTCGTTCCAAAGTCCAACTGGATGCTACCTTAGAAGGTCGCATATTTGCTTTAAAACCAATATCAACTAATTTTTTTAACGCTTGTTGGGCAGCAGCCTTGGATAATTCCTTACCTATGATCTTACCACCGGCCGCACTTAAAAAACCTCGCACTTGCTCTGGAGTGGTATTAACCAACATTCTTGCTAGCTTTTTTAAGGCTTCGTCTAACGCAGGTCCCTGTAGATCACTGCCAAAAAGCAGTAAATCATATTTTTCATCATCAGCATTTGGCATATTGACACTTAACTATAAAGTTGTTTTAAACCAATAGCACTGAGGCTATCACCCTACTTAATAAACATCCTTAGCATATCATATCGTGATATATTTACCAATATTACTATCGAATACCGTGGCTACGTCTTTGGGCTTGCCACATGCGTATAGGATACAGGGCTAGCATTACAAAATTTAGCAGTACCTCTAACGACCATACTATATTTCCAGCCCCAATTATAGTATAAACTAAGAGATGCAAGGAGATGCCGTAGAGTACGCATAACATCAAGTAACCTAAAGCAGTGTCGGTTAGGCGCATCGGAGAAAATGGATTGTCGGTAGAATCTAATTTTAGAGACAATTCTCCGGCAGCTACAGCCAAACGTCGGTAAGTTATGGTACCAACGACAGCGGTAATCAGCGCTAATGTTGAGTATACTAGTGGGCCGTGGCTAGTGATTTGAGATGCTGCTATGTCATACTTGTATCCAGATATATCCCCTAGGCCAGAAAGGTTTTCCATAACTGAAAATAAAATTAAACCGACAAATCCGGTTATACCAATCATGTCTTGATTGGCATCCTGTAAGCTATGTGCTAGGTGATCTTCTATTTCTTCGCTGTGTACGGGTTCGATTACGGCATTGCTAATATATTCCAGAGCAAATGTTCTAGAGCCATGATGATTTCTTAGGAATAGACCGAGTAAAATTAAACCAACACCAACACTTGTGATCGCAGCCGAGATCCAAACCAATTTAATTGCTAAAGCACATAACATGGCGGCAAGAGCAGCGTCTACAGCCGTTAACAAAAATAATCCGGTAGAAACCCCTGACCAGTTTAAGTAGCTAGCTTTGATTGGATCAGCCTTGGAGTCGCCATGCTCCAAAATTATTTTGCTGTAAAATACTCCGTTTATGGTCATACCGCCATGCAATTTGATAATCCGCATGGCAAGAATAACACTTAAGATCAGCAACAGAATTGAGTAAATTAAAAATGCATGTTTGCCCATGTTAGCTAATGCAGGTGGTAAACCGCCATGCAGTAAGTTGTTTAGGTATAGGCTCAATCCTACGAAAACTGAGCCTAAAAATACCATTAATTCCCGACGACGTGCGATCAAGCCTTGTATTTCTCTGCTTACTCTTCCGAAATCTAACGTGGGAGTTACAGAATTATTCTTATTTGTTGAATATGACATAGATTATCCTTGGTGTGATTTACAGTATTAATAATAACCAGCCACATAGCTAGGGATGCCCCTGCGTCCCTACCTGTACCTATTAGTATGAATATATACCACGCATCATATTCTCAAAGATGTACCATTACCTTTATTTTACTAGAAGTAATTTAAAAGTCGCCATGGGTAGTTTGAGTTTAGTCTGTGGTGACTTAAAATAACATGAAATCCTAAAAACCATTACCATGGATTCAATAGCATTAAATTCATGGTATTAGATGCCTAGACGAAAAATCAACTCCCGTATATGCCTGACAGCATTGGCTATTCCATCCTCCTGCTGGATTTTCGCCCCTATAGCCTGGGCCGTTGCCTGGTAATTAGCGCCGAGGACCAAATTCAGGCGTTGCGCCAAACGCGCCGCAGTAAGTCGATAATGCAGTAATCATCGAGTTATTTTTCCACATTGTGCCGCAATAGTTCATCATGGTGGGGCTGGAACTACCCAAGCAGCGGCGTCTGCTGGTTGTCCATCTGTGGTGGTACCGCATGCTGGTGATCAGATTTATTGGGCTCAAAAATTGCGGCAATTGGGGATAGCACCAGCG
>JXSN01000155.1 GCA_001276605.1 Achromatium sp. WMS2 | reverse complement strand
TGGGCTTAACACGCCTGACAGGGGTGATTTGAATCTATTCCAAGCTTAGCCTATGGCCTGCGACAGGCTAAAATTTTATGGGACAATCAAATAGTGAAAACAGCGCCATTTTAATTTAGAATACCTTAGTTTAAACACCTTAATGAATTAGAGGTAACTTCTTACTCTACTTGCAACTGATTGAGTTTATTGAAACACTCGAAATGTCTTGGGGAGCTAACTACCCTAAAGCCCATTTGCAAAAACTTGGTTATCAAGTAAGTTAGGTGGTTACAGACAGAGAGTAGCTAACCTGGTACATAATAATGAAAAGAAAAAAGATTGCAGTAGTAGGCGGGGCGGGCCAAATTGGCGGCATAGTAGCCATGATTGCAGCTCAGCGCGAACTGGGCGATGTAGTATTAGTGGATATTCCCCAGAAGACCAACCTCACTAAAGCTAAAGCCCTAGATATAACCCATATGCTACCTACCGAGAATAGTGATGTTGAACTATCCGGTAGTGGAGATTTCTCGGTATTAGCCGGATCAGACGTTATTGTGGTCACCGCCGGGGTTCCTAGAAAGCCTGGCATGAGTCGCCTGGATTTAATGGATATAAACATTAAGATAATTAGGGATGTTGCAGCGCATATCAAAGAATGCGCACCTAACTCCTTTGTGATTCTTACCACTAATCCCCTAGATGCTATGGTGTATGCCTTCCATAAATTATCTGGTTTGACCAAGCATAAAGTAGTGGGCATGGCTGGAGCCTTGGATAGCGCTAGATTCAAGTCATTTTTGGCAGCTGAAGCTGGAGTTTCGACAGAAGATGTTGCATGTCTAGTAATGGGTGGGCATGGACCAACTATGGTACCACTAACCCGCACAGCTACAGCAGGCGGTGTTCCCATCGAGGCCATCCTCAGCAAAGATCGAATCAAAGCGGTAGTTGAAAAAACTCGCGATGCTGGAACTGAGCTGGTAAGACTATACGAGACTGGCAGTGCCTATTTTAGCACCGCGGCCGCCTGTATTGAGATGGTAGAATCCTTCCTAAAAGATAAAAAGCGCGTTATTCCCTCAGCTGCTATGTGTGAAGGAGAATATGGAGTGCACGGATTATTTTTGGGAGTCCCTGTGGTTATTGGGGCGGGCGGCGTGGAACGCGTGCTAGAGTTTCCCTTAACTGCGGAGGAACAGCTCATGTTTAACAAAACAATTGCCGCAGTACAAGAGGCCGTAGCCGAAAGTGGTGTGTAAACCAATTCAACAGGCATCCATACTCAAGTATTAGCCAAGTCGGCTTAACTGACACCAACGGTGGTATTTGATTTTGGAATTAAATTAGCACAATCGTCGCTAACTTTATAGTTGGCACCATAGCGTTCCTACAATTATCTGTAGGAACACATCTTAAGGACTAATTTTTTAGGTATTTAACGCCAAGTAGGAAACGGATAAACTGGGGCACGTGAGGCCACCGCGGCTGGTAAAATCAGCACTCGCTGGCCATTGATCCATTGTATGGTATAGCCCGGCTTACCGATCTGTCTGCCAGTTGCATCCACCTTGAAGCGCCCAAATGTGGTATTTATATCTAAAACTCGCAAAGCAGCAGCTACTTTCTTGCCATCTGTGGAACCTGCTTTAGTTACAGCAGCCTCCAATACTTGACCGCTTCCATAACCTCCAGCAGCGTGATATGCAGCTTCAATGCCATACCGAGCCTTGTATCTGGTTGCGAAATCTTGTACCCCCGGCAGTTGCAAATTAGGTTCCCACTGCGTATTACCCATGACTCCCTCGGCATCTGATCCTAGACTGGTTTGAAAATCCGGAAGCCCTGGTCCTACAGCAAAAGCGAAGATTTTCGCCTGTAAAAAATATTCCTTGGCTTGACGCATGAATGCAGTGGAATCTGGTAAATAAGAGCCACCTATTACCAGCTCCGGGCGTTTACGCCGCATTTTAATCAGCATGGAACTAAAATCGGTAGAGGCTTTGCCGTATTCCTCTTCAAACACTACGTTGATGCCTAAGGTTTTGGCTTTAGCGCGCACACCAGATGCTACATCACGAGGAAATTCAGTATTTTCATAGATTAGTGCCAGCCTAGTTAAACCTTGCGCGTGGGCAAACTCCAAAACTTGATCCATGTAAGTATTGGCTGGAGTATAAAGCCCAAAAATGTTCTGGAATCCACGCTGCCAAATCTCCGAAGCGGAAGCCCCTGCAGAAATCATCGGCATGTTATATTTTTCAGCTACGGCACTAGCAGCCATGGTTACTGAGGATGAATACGGACCTATCAGGAGGTCGACTTTATCATCAGTTATGAGTTTTTCGTATAATTTAACCCCAGTTTCTGGCTTCGATTCGTCATCATAGTATTTTAACACTACGTGTCGATTGAGCAAACCACCACGTTTATTGACATCTTCTACCCACATTTGAAAACCATGTAGTTGCTCTTGACCAGTGCGGGCATATTTGCCAGTGAGGGCTACCGAGGTGCCTACCAATAAGTCTTGGGCCTTAGCGCTTGGCAACACCAAGCAACCTATTATTAATGAGAGCAATAACAGAATTTTAGATTTTTGCATGGGGAGCTTTCTCTTGTTTTATGCTTATTGCCAAGCTACACACTAGGGGCGCTCCCGCGCCCCACATCCCTTCTCATGCAGGGAAAACGTTCGAAATGTAAGTTGGGATGAGGCAATTATCCTAGAGTCTTAATCCCTTCTCACACAGGGAAAACGTTCGACCCTTACCCCCATTTTTCGCCCTTAACAAATCAATAGGTTACAACGTAAAAATCAATCTTTAAAAAAATGCCCAAAAGTTAGGTTTTTTTCCCATATCTTTTTAAGAGCCAGTTTAGACCTTTCTCCTTGATTTTATTGAACAAAAATCACTCAGCTTTTGTAGGCTTAATGCCTTCTCAAAAAGCCTCAGCAAAATCATATGATTATAGCACAATCCAAAATAATATTGCAAGGTAATCAGAAATATAGAACCTCCATATCAACCTCTAACCCTGCAACATGCTGTACAGAATATAACACTTAGATTCTATTTTATCAACTAACAAGCTTGTTAAATATAAAAAGCATATATATCAATACTATAACAAATTAATCATCGCAATCCCCCCGCAATCGACGAGTTAGCCAGGTAGGATACGCGATGCATACCCTACCGGGCTCCCCAGCATTTTGAATATTGATCGTCGCCAGGAGGTAAAGTCCATATTGCGTGCAAGTTACGATGGCATTGTTGCCAAGCTGAATTTAAATCTTACCAACATTATCCAAGCAAGTTATTTAGGCGAAAATAGCTCTGATAGTATCAATGCAACAGCTGTAACCAATGGAGCAGTTTATTTGGTTGGGGAAACCAACTCCTCAAGTTTTCCCGGAGTCAGTGGCGGTGCGCAACCAAGTTATGGTGGTTACACTGAAGGCATAATATCCAAACTAACACTAGACCTCAGCGGTGCACAGCAATACTGCCACCAATATGCCTGCCAAATCGCGGCGGCTAGCGGGCTATTTTGCATTAATCACACTCATCTAAATTAGTTGCGCTAAAAACTTCGGTACGATTACATCCTACTAATCGTACCTGCGGACCTACAATTCCCATAGCAAGACCTAGGGGGTCAAAATATTCACCAATAATCTCCTAAAATAGTATACTAAATAGCATACCAATTAGTGTGACTTTTAGGAGAATACTTAACCCATGCCTATCCAGGGAGATTTTAGTCGCATCAAACGTTTACCTCCATACGTCTTCAACATAGTCAATAAAATAAAAGCCGAAGCTCGGGCTAGGGGCGAAGACATCATTGATTTCGGTATGGGAAATCCCGATCAACCTACCCCAAAACATATAGTAGACAAGCTAGTAGAGGCTGCCCAGCGCAAAGATACACACCGCTACTCCGCATCCAAAGGCATTCCACGCCTCCGCCGTGCTATCTGCAACTGGTACCAACAGCGCTACCAAGTCCCCCTAGACCCAGAAACCCAAGCCATCGTAACCATAGGCTCCAAGGAAGGCCTAGCCCACCTGGCACTGGCCACCATGAGTAGTGGCGACACCGTATTAGCCCCTAGCCCTGCCTATCCCATTCATCCTTATGGATTTATCATAGCCGGTGCCGACGTACGCCACGTACCACTAGTCCCAGACATGGATTTTTTTCAAGAACTATCCCGTGCGATTCGCGAATCTTATCCGCGGCCCAAAATGCTAGTCCTTAATTTTCCAGGTAATCCTACCACCCAATGCGTAGAATTAGACTTCTTTGAACGCATCGTATCCATGTGTTTAGAAAACGACATCTGGCTGGTGCACGATCTAGCTTATGCCGACCTAGTCTTTGATGGCTATAAAGCCCCCTCCGTATTGCAAGTACCTGGAGCCATGGACATAGCAGTAGAATTTTTTACACTGTCTAAAAGCTACAATATGCCCGGCTGGCGTATAGGCTTCATGTGCGGCAACAAAGTACTGGTAGAAGCCCTAACCAGACTAAAATCCTACTTTGATTATGGAACCTTTACCCCAATCCAAGTAGCCGCCATCACCGCCTTAGAAGGACCACAAGACTGTGTACAAGATATTTGCAATATGTACAAAAAACGGCGAGATGTTCTTTGTACCGGACTTAACAGCATCGGTTGGGAAGTACAACCTCCCAAAGCCACCATGTTCGTATGGGCCCGCATCCCCAAACAATATCGCGAACAAGGCATGGGATCCCTAGACTTTACCAAAAAATTGTTGCAACAAGCCAAAGTCGCAGTAGCACCAGGCGTTGGTTTTGGCGTACGTCGGCACCGGCTATGATAAATCCATAAGGATGAATGGGATAGGCAGGGCTAGGGGCTAATACGGTGTC
>JXSN01000154.1 GCA_001276605.1 Achromatium sp. WMS2 | reverse complement strand
CACCGCTCTTGCGAACAAAGGAGCAGTGCTTGCGGAAATGCATCAACTGTCGCAAGCGGTAGCTCTATATGATGAGGGACTTGTCATTCTTCGCCGTCTGATAGAACAAGAAAATCACCGCGAACTGGAGCCAAATTTAGCTGGGATTCTCAATAGAAAAGGGAATACACTTTACAAAATGGATCAACCATCTCAAGCAATAGCAATTTGGGATGAATGTATTGTCATTTACCGCCGCTTGGTGAAAAAAGAAGGCCGCAGCGAGCTGGAACCAGATTTGGCCAATGTACTTATGAATAAAGCTACTGCACTTAGAGATATGGGACAATTTCCACAAACGGTGATGCTGCATGATGAAAGCATTGCTATTTACCGGCAACTAGTAGAACAAAAAGGCCGCCATGATTTGAAAAATAAGCTTACCAATGCTATTGAAGAGAAAAAAATTGTCACTCAGGTGTTGTCATATAGTGATGAACAACGGAAAAGCCTTATCGCCATAATGAAATTACTTAAAGGTATAGATTTTTCTGGAGCCAAGATCAAGTCGAGCTAGCGCGGTAGGGCGCTACCTCGGTACGGCGGGTTAGGCGCGTCCGTTTGCGCCGTAACCCGCCTTTGTGGAAAACAATGCTAAGATATGTTCGTGCTTATATTCCTGGGGGTTCGTATTTTTTACCGTGGGATTGCTGGAGCGGCAGCGGCATCTGCTCACCGAAAATATCGAAACCCTGCGTGAGGCTTTTCGGATTGTACAGCATACATAAAGGCGGGTTACGGTGCGCATCTAGTTTATAGAAATTTGCACGATTTAACCATGCGCACCTAACCCGCCCTACAATACTAATGTTGGCACCTAGGTACGGCGGGTTAAGCATTATTATAACCTGCCATAATATTACAACTTGATCGGGTCGAGCCAACAGGATTTCGCCGTTAGTTCGATCCGATTAGCACTTTAATGCTTTGGGCATTGTTGATATCGTATTATTTTTATTTGGTGTAAAGTCTACGAACGCATTCTATGCTAGAATAACTTTATAAATTATTTTTAAAGAGAAATATTTTTTGGCAGGAATTGCTGTAATTATTTGCAGAGAGGCTGTCATGACCGAAAATGCTATCGCAACAGAAAAACTTACACATGGCCAGATTTTTCGCGATACCCTCAAATCTGGTAGCCAAGGCCCAGAAATGGTAGTTATCGGCCCTGGGAAATTTTACATGGGAGGGACCAACAATGTTGAAAAACCCATCCATGAAGTGAATATTGCTTATTATTTTGCTATTGGCAAATATCAAGTTACATTTGATGAATATTACCAATTTTGTGAAGCTACCGAGCGTGATAAACCAAATGATGCAGGATGGGGATTAGGGCGACGTCCGGTGATTAACGTCGGCTGGAAGGATGCGGTAGCCTATTGTTGCTGGCTATCGGAACAAACTGGCAAGGTTTATCGCTTGCCTAGCGAAGCAGAATGGGAATTTGCTTGCCGTGCGGGATCAAACCAAAATTACTGCTTTAGCCATGGCAATGCTTTAAGCCATTATGCTTGGTATGATTACAATTCACGGGAACAAACTCATCCAGTGGGCGAAAAATCGCCTAATAACTGGGGCTTATATGACGTACATGGCAATGTCTATGAGTGGTGCCTAGATTGCTGGCATGATGATTATCGAGGAGCACCAAATGATGGCTCAGCCTGGGATGATGGCTCTTCGAAGTACCATCCACTTCGCGGGGGCTCTTGGCATACCCCTAAAGAGCGTTGTACTGCTGCCTTTCGCACTTATAACCCATCTGGATACCTATACTACGGATTTCGTGTCTTATGTATTGTTGCTTCCGAACAAGTGATCCCAAAAGACTCACAGTTGCCCATTGCATCAGACGCACAGACTCCCGTCTCTAATGATGATTTTTGGGTGCAGCGGTGTGTTACTAATATGGGCATCGGCAACCTTAGTCAATTTGAAGAAGGTGCTTTAATCCGTTCTGCGGCCTTTCGCGAAGCAGTAACAATGGCGTTTTTTGAGAAGTATGGTCGTGATTCAAAGCTTCATATTGAGACAGACGGTAAAAATCATTTGAGTGTGTATTGGGATATTCAAGAGCCGAATGGAGAGTAACATGCGCAAAATTCTGATAGTAGATGACTCTAGATCAGCTCGTTACGTAACGCGTCGCATTTTGGAAAAGCGCGGATGCGAAGTTGACTCTACTGGGTCTGCAAAGGATGCTCTGAATAGGGTTAACGAAAACCAACCAGATGCGATATTTATGGACTTTTCAATGCCAGAGATGAATGGATTGGAGGCATTGGAAGCGTTAAAAGCCAATCCCAAAACGGCACATATTCCGGTGGTGATGTGTGGTGTTTATGAAGCCAAGTACCGCGTGCATTCCATTCAAAAGGGTGCTATTGGTTTTCTGGAGAAACCATTCCTAGAGAGTTCGCTAGATATAATTATAGAGATGATCGACTATATCATATCTACACAATCTGTGCAAAATGAAGATACTGCTCAAACCCCAGATACCAGCTCACTCGTCCCTTTTACACCGCGCAGTTTGCAGGATTTAGATTGTTTAAATAAAGAAATACTAACTCCTACTCCTCAGCACGATTTTGATGACCTAGATCTGGGCATGGACTTTTTAGATACAACTTCTTCAGATGCAAGCTCCTCAGATGTAATTAATGTTTCAGAAGAATTACCCGTGCCACATTCACCTGAGACATTTGTAGTAGCTGTGCAAACCGATCAACCAAGTCATAACGAACCTCAAGCAACAGTAAGTAAACTGGATCACGATCTATCAACAACTAAAAAAGTTGTTGACCGGTTATCACCGGAAGATTTTGAAACCCTCAATACTGATCCTGAATTACAAGAGATTTTTTTGGAAGAAGCCGATGATTTGCTTAAAGGGATATATGAGCAAGTCAGTAATTGGGTAAAAACTCCACAGAATCTTGACTTACCAGGGAAAATAATCAGACACGTACATATTCTTTCTGGTAGTGCAAAACTGACGAATATCAGCTCCATAGCTGGCGTAAGTAAAAATTTAGAGGATTTACTTCGTACCATAACAAACCATGGGTCACGGGTTACTGATGAAATGCTGGATTTGACCAAGCGCACCACAGAATGTTTAGAACGACAGGTGGCTGCCGTATTTAACAACGTCCCTGTACCCAGGTTCCAACAACTGATCGACGAATTAGTACAGGCAACTGCAAGTGTTCCGTCCACAGTTGCTGTTGACATTGACGAGCAAACACCTCTCCAGCAATCAGCCCCAAAATCGGCTTTGACACACCCGAGCTGGGCATACGAAGAGGCTAAACATCAGCTGTATAACAAGGAAAAAGAATCATTCATTCAATATACCAAAGATTATGGAATCGACGACGCTATGGTGGTAGCGTGGAAGCAAGCATTCAGGTGGCCATGCTGTGGTGCCGAGGGCTATAACAATAGTGACTGTACCAAACCAGATATCAAAAAGCAAAACGTGCGCTCGTGGCGCGATAACCCAGACTTAGTCGCTCGGTGGGAAGCCATTGATCCTGATCCACAAAACGTTAGATGTCATTTTGATGTTCTTAAGGCACCACTAGGCGATGGTTTTCAGGCATGCGGACGTTGGAATGTCATGAAAACTAGCATTCCCGCAGGTAGAAGGGCTGGCGCACGCCCCTGTGGGTCGCTGTTCGCAGGAACGCACTGGGTGTACTGCTTAAAATGCATGGCTCGCTATAAATTAGATCACGGCGCAGATCCGGCGACTATATTTCCTGATATGCCTAAGCCAGAATCCGAACTAACGGCAGGTGACGCAGAACAGTCATTACTACCGGAGCAGCAATCCGATAATACAAATAGCGCAGACGCGGTTATACCACCAGATACAGCCCCAACCGCTGCACCTGGTAGCGCGCAAGCCTGGTGTCAAGATGGTGACGAATGTCTTAAAAACAATCTTTATCAGCGCGCCCTGTTTTGCTACGACAAGGCGCTTGGTGTGGATGATAGATACGCCGACGCTTGGACTGGCAAGGGGCGAGCACTCGGGAAATTAGATCGGAACCACGAGGGGTCTCATTGTTTAAGTGTAGCTATTCAATTACGCCAAAATCCAACATTTGATCCTAAGAGCAAACGCGGTATAACTCTACCTGGCAATCCAGACGAAGATAACCCATTACAAAGTATGATAAGAAAATCTGCTGCGGATCCAGCGTTTGCAGATATGTTTTTTAGAATGTTTCGAAAACCGTAGCTATCTAATTCCATCGAATAGGCACCAAATAGCTATGGTAGGACCTCACCCCCTGCCCCTCTCCATTGATGGCAAGGGGGTTGGTAGGACCTCACCCCGTCATTCCGGCAGGGAGTGCTGGAATTCAGAAGTCAGGGACGAGTTATTGGTGCAATGCCCGTTGGTTATTGCACCTTACTTCCCCTATCCGTCATTCCGGCAGGGAGTGCTGGAATTCAGAAGCCAGGGATGAGATATCCTATACTCCGTCATTCCGGCATGGATTGCCGGAATCCAGAAGCCAGGGATGAGTTATTGGTGCAATGTCCGTTTGTTATTACCTTACTTCCCCTATCCGTCATTCCGGCAGGGAGTGCTGGAATCCAGAAGCCAGGGATGAGATATCCTATACTCCGTCATTCCGGCATGGATTGCCGGAATCCAGAAGCCAGGGATGAGTTATTGGTGCAATGTCCGCAAAATTGGGAATGTGGGCTCCGCGCCCGCAAAAATAATTGGGAGTATAAGCAGGCGAGACGCCCGCGCTCCCAGACGAAATATAAATCTATTCATATTTGTAGTAAAAATTAAAATTACCGTACTACAGGAATATTATATGTCAACAAGTCCTAAACAGCCTCCAGTTGTCGAGGCCGCACCAGTTGTTGCAGTAGCACC
>JXSN01000153.1 GCA_001276605.1 Achromatium sp. WMS2 | reverse complement strand
ACGCAAGGTGGATTTTCACAATGCATACACTGAATGGGTAAATAATAATGTTTAGGTTTAGGAACTGTACCAGAAAAGTAGTGATTACCGTCCTCTAAATGCGCAGAACCATGCGGCATCTCCAAAACTCGAATATATTGCGTATCAGAACCTAAATTATTTTCAGCTACACAAGCATGTACGCAATCGCGGTAACCCTTACATTTGGAAATATTTAAGGCATAACCAAAGACCACACCGGTTTCTGCCTTAGAATGTTCACAGGTTATATTTACACCATAGCGCTGTTTGGCTCCACGTTCGATGCGATGTATAACATCCTGTAATTCTTCAGGGGTCATACGCTGGTAATGAGATTGAAAAAACTCAGCAAAAGCCTCCGCTAATGTGTGTCCATGCCAGGCAGCGGTAGCAATTTTTAACGTGCCGGCAGCTACTACAGCGGTTCCTAAGCCTTTGACTAAAGCACGGCGGGTGATGTTGGAAGAATCGGTATGCATATGTAATTATACCTATTTGGGGCCGTAATGGCCTAAAATTCGTTGCCACGCAGAATGTTGTAAATCACCATCAAGAGGAGTATTCGTCCAATGTGGAGGCATGCGCATGTTAGCCCGTATCACTGGTCCTGGTTTAGCAGTACGGGGTAAAATAGCCGGTTGGTGTGGCGAATGACAGGCAGTACAGTTTAATGCTTGTCTAGTTCCTTCCCACGTATGTATTCGTTTGCCATGAGTACCGAAATACCAATCTTTAGCGGTTTGAGCATGGCATTGCGCACATACAATGTAGGCTTGATCGAAATTAATCTTATTTCCGGTTAATGTCTGTAAACCAGGCGGATCATCCATGTTATGGCAGCTAAAACACCAAGTTTTACCAGGTCCCTCCCAACTATGTTGTAATAGTATATTATTGTGAGGACTCTGTAAGGTTCTAGGGATTTTGTTGGGAGTGCTCCAGCCATGACAATTACTACATGGGTGTAGTGCTGCATTTTTCTTACTAGGTATGACCTGAAATATTGGACTTTCAGGGAAGAGTGCGATAACAGAGCTGGGGGTAGCTGTAAAATCTGGTTCTACGCTGGAATTGGTTGAGGCGGACAATTCCGGGGCGGGAGTGACGGTATTGGGTGCTGGATCTGGAGCGACTGAGGGCGGTGGATTAGAGGTTGATCCTAAATCCCAAGCGGCCGTATCCCAGTCATCTATATTTACTGCGTTGGTAGTCGCGGTGTGTTCTGGTGTAGAATTATCAGCATTTGATAGTCCAATTATCCCAGAACTTAACTCTACCCATAGAATTAAAACTAAAATTAATCTGGTATTTTTGGCCATAATTACCACCAAAATATGTTGTTATTTGAGTTATGCCTAAGAGCCGTCTGTAATCCTGGCAAGTAATTAATTAAACAGTTGTAACTACTTATTATGCAGCTGATGTATACTAACTAATCGATGCAATCGAGATCATACATTCCAAAATTTTGCATCATAACAGATTAATAATTATATGATTTTATCAAAATGAAGTAGTTACAGCAACCATATTGTAACATGCTATGTATTTCAGGACCAGCACAATTTTTAGAGATGGCCTGAAGTGGTGGTCAAAATATGAGTTTTTACTATTACAATCTTAGCAGGTGAACACCCATCATGAACCTATCCCACTATTAATCTTCCTATCCATGTATAAATGATACCCAAGGTAAGAAACGCATTGAAACAGATAGATATACGTTCCCAACATACCATCAATCTGCGGTATTTCCTTTGTAATCAGGCAAACGCCCGCGCTCTGCTTGAAAGCGTGGTGTGTCGTTCTTTAATGGCCTTCCATGCGGCTTTTTATCATTCCAGACTCGTTTAGGAATTTAGGGTCGTGTGCCTCGTTTTCTTAAACGCTTCCTTAAATCCTTACTGTGATAGCCTTTATCTGCTGCTAACACCTTAAAGTGCTTTTTTATCTTCTAAATTTACCAATTCGGGCTTTTACCGCATCTAATAATGGTATAACTTGAGCCAGTTCATCCCCATTAGCTGGGGTTGTGCAGCTAGCAATCGGCATACCAGCAGCATCAGTAATGGCATGTATCAAAATGCCCTTACCTTTTCTCCCATATGCAACTCCATCACCACCTCTTTTGCCAGGGGAAAAAGAGCCATCTACAGCCCCATATTGCCATTGGATTAGCCCTTGTTCATCCTTTTAAATCGTCCTGCCATGTTTCTTCCTAATCAAAATTGGAAAGTATGTTACACGAAATTATATTAGTGGGATAGGTTCATGGGAATATTGCTTCCTCGTGGGAATGATGTTTGTGGTGTTGGTCGCAATCTAAGCTTTGGTGGGTGTGATTAGCAATGCGTAATCGCACTTAGTGTACCTGATATATGGGGATGTATTTGCAATCTGCAATTAGGTTGCAAGATGGCAACATGGACAATGCCCGTTGGTTATTGTGCCCTACCAACCCGCACAAGGCGGACCTGCCCAGCATCAGATTTATCATCCCAATAGCCGTTGCCGTATTTGAAATCCAGGCCCCACGCATTAATAGAACCGAATGCATACGCAGAGGCTGACCAGAACCAAGTTGATCCTGTATTATAAAAAACCACTTTATCAATAGTTGGTCGCTCATAATTACCGCCACATCTAAATTTTTCTTTGCTGGTTTCATTCCAATACTGCTGGTTACCACTACTGCAATGGACCAAAGTCCGCAGTTCCTCAATAGTTGGCATCCGCCAATCACTATACCCAGCAAAGACCGGCCAGGATTTTTGTTCTATTCGTTCTTTTTTCCCAAATCCTAGAAAACCCCGGTCTTCCACTATCACATTCATTGTTTGATCCCAGCTCATTGTGTTAGCCTTGCCTACACAAGTCTTACCATCCCAAGTTTTACCCTCAGCACAACGCTTCCACATCAGACCATTACGGGTATCAGTAACCGTGCCATTAGGGTGAATTAGGTAGTGGCCGTGACTAATGTCTTCATCAAGTTTACTCATGACGAAATCTCCGTAGCAAAATACAGCAATTAATCTGTAGCAGATAACGCTACAATTTCATATCACTAGGACGCGATTCCATTGGCTGGACCCAATCCATGCTTAATCGGTTACGTCACCGGCAATCCATGCCAAAATGACATATAACCCATCTCCATTCATGGAAAGAGGCTGAGGGGAAGTAAGTAGTTACGTTTATTATATACAACGAGTTCCCGCTTTATCGCAGTTACCGTTTAATCTGATTTAGTAACGTTTTTTTGGCATCTACTAGTAATTGTATAATCTTCTCAGAATGTTTTTTTCTCAATTGATATTGAATGCTTTTTACAATTTTATTAACTATGTCCTCTTCGTATTTTATTTCTGAACTATTTAATATATCTAGCACTTTTTTCATACCCCATAGTTTTATCTCTTCATCTTCCTCTTTGTGCAAATTGAATATATAAACACCAGGAAAGCTAGCGACCTTAGCATGAGGCATGATAGATATGGCTCGCCTACGTACAACCTTATCAGGACTCTCTATAGCTAAATTGATTAGTTTAGTTTTAATAAACCCTGGACAACGAGCGGCCTTTTGCTGTAAATAAAAGATATCGCTATCTTTTGACTTGAGTCCATCTATAAGGGAATTTATAGCTCTAACTTGCTTAATATTTAAAATTACAACGCTATATAGAAATAACCAAAATATTGTGTATAGAAAAAACTTGGTTAGAGCAACGAAAAATGTTGAATAACTACTAAATATACTGATCGTATATGTTAAATTTTCATATGCCCACAATATTATTTGATTAACAATGAATATATTGTAATCAATGAAATCAAGATTTTCATTTGCGTGAGATAAAATGTGAAATATTCTATCGAAACACTGTATGGCTAAAGACAAAGAAATAAATATTAGTACGCTAGAAATGTAAAGTGCTGCATTTGGTATGGATGCTTGAAATTTACTAAATTGCATTTTATCTCTATGTATTATCCCCTCCATTACGAGGTTCTCCTCTTCCATCATAACCATTCTGGCAATTACAATGAGAATGTGAAGAATCATTATCAGTACGGCAGCAAAGAATTTAACCTCAAAACCTATGTTATCCAAGATCACAAGAATATAGATGAGAGCTATATTTGCAGAAAACCACAATAAAAGTCGCCACGCGCTTACTTTTCCACTATTTTTATTTGGTAAACAAACAAAATTCATTAATCTTACTACCAGAACACTGCTCATGTTAAGCAATGAATATATGTAATCCCAAATAAGCATTGCCAAATTAATTATGTTATACATAATTACTAATCTCCTCTGGTGCAACAGAAGTGTTGGTTCTTGCGTGACTCTTCAACCTTTTGCTCCGCCTGCCTTGCAGCAAGCATCAAGGCTACTATGCTTTTGGTTACTCTATTTTGGTTATTCTATGCGGCAACCTCATTTCAGGTTGCAAGTACATGCCCATGGCGGGCACACATCGGGTCGAGCCAACGGGATTGCGCCCGTTAGCCCTCCCACACCACCGGACATGCGGTTTTCCGCATCCGGCGGTTGAGTCCAGCGGGCTAAGCCCGCAAGCTACACAGCAAAATAATCTTACAGCACCTATGAGTTGTTTGTTTGCTCCAGTGGAGTTACCCAGGAGAGCTAGGTTCACTTGTAAAGCGGCGCCTATTCACCTATTCCGCTTATTTACTTTCCAGCATGCGCTCGCTTATTAGCTATGTTGCTCATTAAACCGTTCTCACACCAATGCCGCCACCAGATCAACTTGATAATCGCAAGGTTTATCACTCCTGGAATCCACCAGGCCCCTTTACCCCGCCGCTTCGGAAGTGGCCGTAATTGCCGCTCTTTGTCGTTTCGATCATCTACTCGCTTCTCCGGTGAGACAGAAATGTTGGTTCTTTCGTGACTCTTCAGCCCTTCGCTCCTCCTGCCTTTCAGCAAGTATCAACGCTACTATGGCCTCTGCTGACTTCTTG
>JXSN01000152.1 GCA_001276605.1 Achromatium sp. WMS2 | reverse complement strand
TAATCTGTTAACACGTTTTTAACCACCAATTTCCTGCTAGAGAAACCTAAATACCATGAGCATTGAACTAGCTGACTATCTACCCTGCCTAGATTTACATGATTCCAAAGCCCAGCGTCTTAATCCACCCAGGGTTAATTTACTTAGTAATTCATCGGCTATACCTAACATGGGACGTAAACCGCGTGGTACTTTTGCAGCTAATTGTTGAATGAGTCCTAAATATCCGCGTAACACTTCGGCATCACCTAATCTGCGAGCGGCTAAAGGTAAATTGGCCATTAATAGGGTGACTACTGTGCCTGAGGTGAGGGAGGATAATTTCATCAGGGCTGTGATCAGGTCGGGTATTATATCCTCACCAACTTCTTTTACTACCTGGGGTCCATCTTGAATGAAGGTGAGTACTAAGTCGTCACCTTTGCCGAGATTACACATGGCGCGCATACCAAGCAAATACTGCTGTAGTGCCTTGGGAGACATCAGGCGGCTGGCTTCGTTATAGGTAGATTCTAGGGCTTGACGATGGGCTTTGGAATCATGTAAATCTAGGCAGGGTAGATAGTCAGCTAGTTCAATGCTCATGGTATTTAGGTTTCTCTAGCAGGAAATTGGTGGTTAAAAACGTGTTAACAGATTATTCCTACTTTTAATAGTAAAAATTTTGCAATCGGATTGATGGGTTATTATATGCTACTAATCGCTTATAAACTTTCATCCAGTCTTTGTTCGCAGTGGTCAACGCTATTCATAAATCGCTGTAGAAATTCCAATTTGTAGACTGCGTCCCGCGCTGCCAATAATTCACCTTGATCTATGGTTTGTTTAAACACCTTGATCCATTTGTCTATTTGTTGGCGCGTTTTGGCCTTTAACTCTGCGATAGCTGGATAGGGATCAGATTGGGTGGTGATTTCTGTTAAATCTTCCTGTAGCTGCATCTGTTGCAGTAGAAATTCATGATCGTTAATGGTATTTTGTTGGATATCCATAGCTATACCACGTATAGATAACAGGTAATTAGCTCTGGTTACAGGGTGTTTTAAAATTCGCAATGCCTCATTGAGTAAACCTGATTGTTGTACAGCTAGGCGGCGCTCTTGATCTGAGGCGTTTGCATATTTATCTGGATGTATGGCCTGCTGTAGGTTCAGATAGCGTTGTGTAAGAATAGTTTGATCTATATCAAAAATTTCTGGAAGTTCAAATAGTTGGAAATAATTTTTCGTGAAGTTTAACATGTAATCTGTGTTATATTTTATGATGCGCGTGTTATTGCGTGTTGACATATAATATCATTGTGATTGTGTTGTTGTGGGGACGCTGGAACGTCCCCGGCTGTGTTCTTACGCATGGAGCATGGGAACGATCAAGATGGTAAATCTTGAATTTATGGCATTAGTGTCGTCAGGCTCGCAAATAATATAGCCCTCCCGTGATTGCCTGTTTTAAACTGGCTTGACTGCGCATAGCCATGCGGAACCCCATTTCCATTGCTGAAACGCGTTCCTCTCGAGTTCCATGATGTTGAGGGTCCGAAAAATTATTGTCGCCTAGATCTTCCCACGCCCGGCCCAACGTTACTAATTGCGCCGCGGAGTAACGTATGTTGCGCCGTCCTATGTAATAACCAGCTAAAAAGTCGGCATGTAATTCAGCGCGCTTCACAGTCGTTTGCCTATGAATTAAGCGGTTATATACATTATATTGATATTGTACGATGTGCGCAAATTCATGGGCACAGATACCCATTACAGTAAAGTCTCCATTTTGATCACGGGCTAGTTCTGCAGTCAATAATTTGCGTCCAAATAGCACCGTACCGTTGGTATTTGGCAAGTAACTTTGCCGATATGCCATTGCATTGTTATCGCCAATGCCGTCGTAAAAGGCAAATCCGGGGCGTACCGAAAAGATATGGGCCATATCTGCCAATAAAATTCCTAAGGCACGATCCAGACGTATGTCGCCAGAGCTTTCCAACCATCTACTTTCTTGAGTGTTGGATGCGGCAATTTGAGCTAGACGATTTATGATGTTATCGGCTTCGGCACCGATCAGGCTACATCCTTGAAAATTCAAAGATTTTTTGGTTTTATAGGAACGTGCACAGGCGTTTGACAGTATCAGCTGACTCATATCTGTCATTAGCATTCCTGCACTGAGACTCACCACTAGTTGCAGGAAATGCCGACGCTTGCAACAAATCAAGTTTGGCCTATTCATGGTTACATACCTAGGGTAAATATTTGCAATTTGGATTATTATCGACTAACATTTAGTTGAGTTGATTGACGTCTTACTCTCGATGTTGGCATCTAGAGCTTAGTATAGGCTAAATCACCTTAATTTTATAACTGTTTAGCGGATTCAGTGTCACAATTTTTATTTGGATTTAAGATTACCTATTGACGCAATTGTATTCCATTTGCTAGCATCTTGTCTCCTTGGTAATCTTGGCTAAAATAATTGCAGCGGGCGCGTAACTCAGTGGTAGAGTGCCATCTTCACACGGTGGAAGTCGCAGGTTCAAACCCTGCCGTGCCCACCAGGTTTTGTAGGTGCCCGTAGCGCAGACGGATAGAGCAACAGCCTTCTAAGCTGTAGGTCGCAGGTTCGAGTCCTGCCGGGCATGCCAGTTTGCTTATCATGGTTGCAGCTCCGTTCTATGGTACCCGATACCGGATGGTGCGGGGACACCGTGGTGCGAACAGCTTTTGCTCAATCATACTCCCTCACATATTATAGTCACGATGCCAATGGTTTCCCCCTTATTACCCAAAGATTACAAGCTGATCCTACAAGCATGCCATCATGATCCTTTTGCCGTGCTAGGTAGGCATGTGGATGCTGATCAGGTCATTATCCGGGTGTTTTTACCTCAAGCCGAGCAGGTATATTTAGTTGAGCCTGCTGTAGCTTTGGAGCGCGTGCCAGATACTGATTTATTTATCGGTTTATTTCCTGCTAGTATGATACCTGCGCAATATCAGGTGCGTTGGGTTGATAGCAATTCTCAAGAACACATAGCATATGATCCTTACTGTTTTCCGCCTCTAATTGGGGATTTGGACCTGCATCTGTATGGTGAAGGGCGGCATTTGCACGCTTACCATATGTTAGGTGCACATCAATCGAAGGCTATGGGTATTGTTGGCATAAGATTTGCGGTGTGGGCCCCTAGTGCCATTAGGGTTAGCGTTGTGGGAGATTTTAATGCTTGGGATGGGCGCGTGCATCCTATGCGCGTTCGTGGTAATTCTGGGATTTGGGAATTATTTATTCCGGAATTGGCGCCTGGTACTCTGTATAAGTATGAATTGCGAACTAAGCACGATGAAATATTAATAAAAACTGATCCTTATGCTCATGCATATCAGGTGCGTCCCGATACTGCTTCCATAGTTACCGTTAATAAAGCATATAATTGGCAAGATACATCCTGGATGCAACTGCGATTGGGTTTTGATTGGCAACATAAACCCATTTCTGTTTATGAAGTCCACTTGGGGTCCTGGCGCCGTGATTCAGCTGGTAATTTCTTGAGTTATCAAAATTTGGCAAGACAGTTAGCCGCTTATGCGAATACAATTGGTTTTACTCATGTAGAGCTTTTGCCAATCACTGAGCATCCTTTTGATGGGTCTTGGGGATATCAAACTACTGGATACTTTGCTCCTACTAGCCGTTTTGGCAGCCCAAATGATTTTCGCGAATTTATAGATATATTACATCAGGTAGGTATCGGGGTCATTTTAGATTGGGTACCGGCACATTTTCCTAAGGATGACTTTGCGTTAGCACGCTTTGATGGCACGGCGTTATACGAGCATGCCGATCCGCGGCAGGGTGAACATCGGGATTGGGGTACCCTGATATTTAATTATGGGCGCAATGAGGTTAAGAATTTTTTGTTAGCCAGTGCTATCTTTTGGCTGGCAGAATACCATATTGACGCCCTGCGTGTGGATGCAGTCGCGTCTATGTTGTATCGAGATTACTCAAAACAGCCCGGCGATTGGGTTCCTAACCAATTTGGAGGGCGTGAGAACTTGGAGGCAATAGCCTTTTTGCAAGAGTTGAACACTATTGCTCATCAACGTTTTCCAGGAAGTATGATAATTGCTGAGGAATCAACTGCTTGGCCGTTAGTATCGCGTCCCACCTACGTGGGAGGGTTGGGCTTTAGCATGAAATGGAATATGGGTTGGATGCACGATAGTTTGGACTATATGAGCACTGATCCCATATATAGGAGTCATCATCATAATCAGCTCACCTTTGGTTTACTATATGCGTTTAGTGAAAATTTTATGTTGCCCCTTTCTCACGATGAGGTGGTACATGGTAAAAAATCACTGCTAGACAAGATGCCAGGAGATAGTTGGCAAAGGTTTGCCTCGTTACGTTTGCTATACACCTGGTTGTATACATATCCGGGTAAAAAACTGCTTTTTATGGGTAATGAATTTGCACAGGGTCTGGAATGGAATTATGATACTGAGTTGGATTGGTCCTTGTTGCAACATCCTGAGCATCAGGGAATAAGATCTTTAGTGCAGGATCTTAACAAATTATACGGGAGTACGTCGGCCTTGTATGATCTTGAGTTTGAGGGAGATGGCTTTGAGTGGGTTAGTTGTAACGATAGTACCCAGTCGGTAGTGGTATTTTTGCGGCGTGATCGTTGGCATAACACTGTAATTGTTGTTTTGAATTTTACACCTGTAGTACATGATGAATACAGGATTGGAGTTCCGGATCCAAACTGTTACCGAGAATTGTTTAATTCCGACATAAGTCGTTACTGTGGCAGTAATCATACAAATGATGGTCACTTATATCCAGACCCGGTTTCTTGGATGGGACTGAGTTATTCACTAAAACTCAAATTACCGCCGTTAGGTGGATTGGTATTAGCTTTGCTGAACTATGACAAAGATTAAAGCATATTGGTGTTTAATTTAAGTTTTGATTATCTTGGATGCGGGTTGTGTCGGTTGGGACGATGAGTGGTTTCGGCACCTGGGGCCACTGGGGGATTTGCTGGGTTAGTCTGTTGAGGTTGCCCTAAAGCCTGGATTTGGCGTTGGGTGGTTAGTAGTGCTTGTTTCATGACGTCGATTCGAGTAATAGTTTCCGTGGCT
>JXSN01000151.1 GCA_001276605.1 Achromatium sp. WMS2 | reverse complement strand
CATTGGCATCCATCCGTTGACTCGCAATAATTTCCGCACAAGCCGAAGCAATAAGCTCCTCAATACTCATAACATCACGTAACTAATCACGCTTGGCAACACCCCGCTCCTCTTTCAGCTTTGACGTCGTTGCACCAAACAACGGCCGATAAATATCATTGGTACACGGAGCAAATCCAAAACTCGTTACATCGCGGGTTTTCAACTTACCAGTAAATTTAGCCCTAACCTCCTTATCAGCTTGACGTTGCTGGTCCCAGGTCAACGCTTCAGAAATATCTTGGGATTGAGATGTGCTCTGTTCTTCTAATTCCTGCTAACGATCAATAATTCGCAACCGTAATTCATCGCTATAGCCAGTAATCACAAGCATAGTCGCTCGAAAATATAATTCGTACTGAGGCCGGGTTTCTCTTTTTGCATCGGTGTAAGTTGTTGATATTATGGACTGGCCCAACTTTGGACTGGTCGATTTTAGCATATTATCAATGTAGCGTAATACATGCTTATGCTGTTTTCCAGTTAGTTCAGCAAGCTTACGAGATGTCATCGTCAACGACTTTAAACTGGAGTAATATTCATATAAACATCTTTAACAATATGCGAATCAAGTGTTACCAACAGCGCATTTTTAGGCAACTTGCGTCCAAGGGTACCTGGTTGGGATAACTTTAGCGCGTATTAAACAATGTTATGCACTTACCAATTAGTTTAGCACATTTTAAACCGATGCATGTAATCAACTGATACAGGGCTTACTACCATGTTTAGCGGCATCTGCGGTAATAATATATTTATACTGCATAGAATTTTCTCATATAAAACTACCGGCGCAAGATTAATGATGTGGGGAGTTCTAAAAAACCATAGCTAAGTTACTGTAGAATACTTAAGCAAATTTACTAAAAACTCAATAGCATAGATACGAAAAACGCTATCATTTTAAAGTAATACGGCGACACACAGCGAGTTTTCAGCTCAACAGTTACCAAGTTTCAATACCAATACTGAATCTGTTATAGTAATTATTTACTATTTTATCAAGGATAAATTGATGCCCAATTATCGTTCACGCACTACAACCCATGGTCGTAACATGGCCGGGGCCCGCGCTTTATGGCGGGCTACAGGTATGACCGATGCGGATTTTAATAAGCCGATCATAGCCATTGCTAACTCCTTTACGCAATTTGTACCTGGGCATGTCCATTTACAAAATTTAGGACAGCTAGTTGCCGCTGAAATCGCAGCTGCGGGTGGAGTTGCCAAGGAATTTAATACCATCGCAATTGATGACGGTATTGCCATGGGGCACAATGGTATGCTGTACTCGTTGCCCTCGCGGGACTTAATTGCTGATTCCGTAGAATACATGGTTAATGCTCATTGTGCAGATGCATTGGTGTGTATTTCTAATTGTGATAAAATTACTCCCGGAATGTTAATGGCGGCATTACGCCTGAATATTCCTACCGTGTTTGTATCCGGCGGCCCTATGGAGGCTGGGCGTATATTTAGCAATAATACGGATAAATATCTGGATTTGGTCGATGCCATGGTGGTAGCAGCCGATCAGCGGGTTAGCGACGCTGAAGTTGCCGCATACGAGCGCTCAGCTTGCCCCACCTGTGGTTCTTGCTCAGGAATGTTTACTGCTAACTCAATGAATTGTTTGGTAGAGGCTTTAGGTTTGGCACTGCCAGGGAATGGTTCACTATTGGCTACCCATGTTGAACGTAAAGAGTTGTTTTTGGAGGCGGGGCGCCTGATTGTGGATATTACCAAACGTTGGTATGAGCAGGGTGATGCTACTGTATTGCCACGAACCATAGCTAATTTCCAAGCTTTTGAAAATGCTATGAGTTTGGATATTGCTATGGGTGGCTCCACCAACACGGTGTTGCATCTGTTAGCCGCTGCCCATGAGGCAGGGGTAAAATTTAAGATGACGGATATCGATCGCCTGTCCCGGCGGGTGCCAAATCTGTGCAAGGTAGCTCCAGCAAGCCCGCGTTATCATTTGGAGGATGTGCATCGTGCTGGTGGGGTGATGGGTATTTTGGCTGAATTAGAACGGGCTGGTTTGCTACATGGAGATACTGTAACCATACACAGCCCTACTCTCAAAGATGCACTTGCCCAATGGGATATAATTACTGCAACTAGTGCTAATTGTCGTAAGCGTTACTTGGCTGCACCCGGTGGTATTCCTACTCAAGAGGCTTTTAGTCAAAATAAACAGTGGGTAGACTTGGATCTAGATCGCGTTTCAGGTTGCATCCGGGATAGGGAGCATGCCTATTCTCAGGATGGGGGATTGGCAGTGCTATATGGCAATCTGGCAACTTTGGGCTGTATTGTGAAAACAGCGGGGGTGGATGAGTCGATCCTTAAATTTACTGGTAAGGCAAAGGTTTACGAGAGTCAAGACGCCGCGGTTACCTCTATATTGCGGGACGAAATTAAATCCGGAGACATCGTGGTAATCCGCTATGAAGGCCCCAAGGGCGGTCCAGGAATGCAGGAGATGCTATATCCTACTAGTTACTTGAAATCTAAGGGATTAGGCAAGTCTTGTGCCTTAATTACTGATGGACGCTTTTCCGGAGGGACTTCGGGATTGAGCATTGGGCATATATCCCCGGAGGCTGCGGAAGGTGGCTTAATTGGATTGGTAGAGGATGGTGATATTATTGCTATTGATATTCCGGAGCGCAGCATCCAGTTGCTGATTAACAACGATGAGCTGAACCGCCGGCGTAAGGATATGGCAGCGCGTGGGGATAATGCTTGGCAGCCGCAACAACGCCAACGTGTTATCTCGCAGGCCTTGCAGGCCTATGCTGCTACGATCACGTCAGCTGCCAACGGTGCGGTAAGGGACATTTCCCAGCTTAACCGCTAACTAGGCATACACAGATACTCAAGCCTCAGGATTGGGGTATTGAGTATCTGCGAATTATTTGTTATGTTTGAAAGTTATTAATACGAGTAATTGCGAGAGCGATATCTATAGCGTGGGTAATTACGACCGCATCCGTAGTACGGCCAGTGGCAATTGCCACCCCGGTACCAACGTCCGCGGTCGTGTCCACGATAGGGACGATCATAATGTCTGCCACGATCCCAGCCTCGACCACGGTCATAGCGGTCGTAGCGGTTATAGCGCCCGTAATATCCACCGCGCACCTGGATTAGGCTACCGTTGTTGCTGTTCTGTCCCAAATTGTGAATCGCTGGTAATACCCCGGTGCTTGACAGATCATTGTTTGCATAGGTAACGGGTATCTGGGTTAATATTCCAGCTAATGCTACGGCAATACCCCAGGTTATTTTCATTGGTAAACCCCCTGCTAGATTGTAAGTGTACGCGATAATTTAGGCATTTACATACCATACATTGTAATTGCCCAGTCTATTTGTAATTAACCAAATTCAGCCAAAATTTAAGGGGCTGTACCCAGCGGTCCTCTGCCGTATTGATTTAGGTGGCCGATTTAAGATACATTGTTACCAAACTTTGGCTTAATCCTCCCAATATCTATCGCTGCGATAGTAACGATGGGGACGCCGATATCCTTGGTCATAGTCGTCGTAATTATCGCGATAGCGTGGATATTCTTCGTATCGATGTTCTATTACTACTGGGCCACGATCATAAACCGTTTCCGAATGATACTGGGTGCGGGGGGGCTGCAATTGCCATACCTAGTCCTAAGCCTAGTAATCCGGTGGCTATGGCTAATCCGCCGCCATCATGCCTATGGTGATAACCACGGGCTTCGGCCACAGGTAAATTAACTAGCATTCCCGCTAGAATAGCGATTGGTAAAATATATTTGCGCATGTCCACCCCTCCTACCATAATTGTTGCATGAAAATATCCATAAACTATATTTATCAATAATTGATTTTGCATGCGTTGTTCTGAATAACCTTGGCAATGATTGTAGCCTATGGCGTGTGAACAGTTACTGAATATGCTCCTAGTTTTTAATCTGAGATAATCCATGGCCCCATGTGCACTAAACTGCGCCCAGGTGGGCTGGCAGTCTACGATCTCAAGGCCACTAGTTGGCAATTACCCTATGTTTATAAGCTATTTTTTGGGTATATCAGTTTTTGATATATCAATCAGTTAAACTTTAATTCCAGATAAGGACCAATTATAATTATACCCTGCCATTGTGTATGCTAGCGTAAAATGCATAACAGAATCAAGGGTACTGATGGGTATCATCTAATTATGATAACAGAATCACTATTTTTAGGCCGCTAAATATGGATAATTTACCCGACGTACCGAGTAAATCACTTAGTATTCAATCGTCTACCCCCATGTACTACGTTGCTGTTGGGGCCTCCGCAGGTGGACTAGAGGCGATTGAGGCGTTTTTTAAACACATGCCTTTAGACACAGGGCTAGCTTTTATTTTGGTACAGCATTTATCCCCTGATTACAAAAGTTTAATGCCTGAGTTGTTAGAAAATAGAACCGAAATACCAGTGTTTCGCGCTGAAAATAATATGCAGGTTTTAGCAAATCATATTTATCTAATTACTCCTCGTAAAAACTTAACTATTTTCCATGGCCGCCTTCTGTTGCAAGACCAAGAGCGTTCTGGAGGTTTAAATTTACCAATAGATATATTCTTTAAGTCATTATCCGAAGATCAGGGTGAAAAAGCTATAGGCATTATACTTTCGGGTACTGGATCAGATGGTACCCGTGGTGCCAGAGCCATTAAGGAAGTCGGTGGCATGGTAATGGTGCAATCAGAGGAAAGTGCTAAGTTCGACGGTATGCCACGTAGTGTTATTGCTACTGGTTTAGCAGATTTTATTTTAACTCCGGAAGATATGGCGGCCCAACTTCAAGCCTATAGTAAGCATCCGTATGCTAATCCGCTTAAACGCAATGTTTTACCTATCACTAATGAGGAGGGTATGACACGTATTTTTGCGTTATTAAGAGAAAGATCGCGTATTGATTTTACTTTTTATAAGCCTAGCACCATAGTACGTCGTATTGAACGCCGGATGATGGTTAACCATATTCAAGACATTCCATCATATGTACGTTTTTTGTCAGAACATTTTAACGAAGTTGAGGTGTTATATCAGGATTTGCTAATTGGGGTAACTAGTTTTATGCGTGATCCATTAGCTTTTGAGGTTTTGTCACA
>JXSN01000150.1 GCA_001276605.1 Achromatium sp. WMS2 | reverse complement strand
AGGAAGAGTATTGAGTTTACCGATGCATCCGTATTTGGAAGAGAGAGACATGAATATGATAGTGGATGCAGTACGACAAATTCAAGCAAACAGTTAATATTTATGCAGAAATTGTGTTAACTATTTTATTCAATATCATGTGCGCAATGCTTCAAGCTGCATAACACCAATGCGTAAGTCCTATAGGATAGTTGTTGGGTTTGTCGTGGTATGGCTATTCTTTATGATAAGTGGGGGAAACCATGCAATGGGTTTTATCGGTCTTGTAATTGGCTGGATAATTGGCCTAATAATTTTTTGGTAAAGCTGGCAGGATCAAGCCCATTAGCACTTTCGCACCACCGGACGCGTAGTTTTTAGCGCGTAGCCAATATGGCGATATGTCAGTAATGGCAATCTGTGCCCATGAATTTGGACATATTGTGCAATACCAGCATAATTTAAAAGCCCGCTTAAACCACAATCAAACTACAGTTAAACGCAGTGCACTACACGCAGATTTTCTAGCCGGCTATTTTATTGGACAAAATGCCAATAAACTAGGCACTGCCCAAATGCTTGAAATAGGCCAAGCCTGGGAAGGACTAGGCGATAGTAATTTTACCGACCCATCGCATCACGGTAGCCGTGAAGAGCGTCTACAAGCAGTAGAAGCGGGATTCAATAGTGCTAAATTATCACTAACAGCAGCGATTGCAGCCGGAGCACAGCGCCTAGGTGCTTAGCTTATTCCCTGATATAACTAAATAAACTTAAAGTGATTACAACTATGGCTAAAGATAGTTTATTATCGAATGTCATATTTATCATTTTATCAATGATACGGACGGTCTTGTTGCCATGGAAGGCAACATTATCTCATAATTCGCCCCTTACTGAAAAACTGTCCGAACCATTGCGTTAATAAAAAGCATAGCATAATCAACATATGTCTCTAAAGCCTAATCTGACAAAGTAGAATTAACAAACACCCTTTAGACGAATTAAATGCAGTGAATTTTCATCGCTTCTACACTGAAAAATGATAACAATCAATTTCTAGTGATATGACCAATATCCTAGCAAGCTAATTTTTCTATGGTGCTATTACTTAATAACGGCGCAAACACTCTATTTGCAATAGTATCGAATCTCGAGCCTAAAGGATCAGAGCCGCGAAAGGCTAATTTCACCGCTAAATCTTGTGAATCTGGATTAGGGTTATTTTGCCCATTCCACTGCTCATAGAAATTGCTATCAGCATTACACCAAGCCCAAGAACTATTGGGAAAAAAAGGAATGGGTGTAGTTAATCCATCCCAATATAACTCCAACAGATCTCCAATAATTTCTAAAGCGTTAGCCACAGGACGCAATTGCAGTAATTGATCCTCAGCAACATATCTACTCGCCAGGACTTGAATATCCGAATGTTGCAATGCACACATAATTAAATGCCGCACCCATAGGCCCAATCGATCTTTAGGACGCAGTTTACCAAGTCGACTATCTAATAATCCATTACTACTTATTTTAGTAAGTACACCTTGGATTTTAAAATCACTCACATCCAAATTTACCTCAATCGGCTCCAATAACGGACTGCTCCATTGCTGTAAAATATCATTAAAATGGCGTACTCTGCCTAAATGCTCCTGAATCACGATCCTACCCATTACTCCATGTGGAATAATACCATCTGCACTTAAATAATCTAAGATAAATTCATCCGTATTATTACCCTGAACCAGGGATAACATAATATTTTTCAGATGATATAACTCTAAACCGTCTAGGCTAAAAGGCTCCACATCGGACAGTATTTCACTATTTCTGGGTAATTGCAAACCAAGGCGTTGTGTAAGGAAATATTCAGCCGGGTTGTGTAGAAATTTAATCAAATTATCCAAATTAAGCACACGCAACTCGGGATCTGGTGCCGGAAGCGCTGCTGGCACAAAAATTGGTTGTAATTTAGCTTGCAACTGGCTAGCATCCAACCACTCACTAGCATAACTTTGTAACCTGGTGTTAAATGGATCAAAAGTACGCGGACTAAAGGGTTGCAGAGGATGTCGGATCAAAATGCGCTCTTTTACATCCATACTTGCATCTTGATTATGCTGTGAGCACCTGTGAGTTTGATTAACATAATCCAATAAGTCGCTAATTACCACGGATGGATTTTGAGGACTATTGTCATTAATACTACTACCCAAATAACTTATGTACAAACAATCTCGAGCTGAAATCAATGCGTCTAAAAATAACGTATTGTCACTACGACGGCTAGATGGATCTCCGTGACGCGGGCGCTGAGTCATTAAATCGAACGATGGCGAACGTTTACGGCGTGGAAAATCAGTACCATTCATTCCCAGTAGGCACACGACCCGAAACGGGATCGCACTAGCTGTCTCCAAAGGGCAAAAGGTAACCCGACCAGTGAATAGGCGTTGTGGGCCAACATTTGGGGCAGCAAGCAAATCCTGCACCACGGAACGGAATAAATCTAGCGCTATAGGTGTATTAATCCCAGCCGCAGTTATTCTTGCCGTTATTGGTTCAAGACCAGTATTTATAGCTTGAAACCAATCCTGCTCAATATTATCAGGCAAAAATATATCATTTAATAATGAATTAAACGTATTACGCCAAGCATCTATAGTCCTTGGTTGTAGCAAAGAAACTCGCCAATAGTTAAGACGCTCAAAAATGGCTTGTAATGACCCTAAGTAGCTTATTTCTTGGCCTTCTATATCGGGATAAGGCAAAATTCCTCGATACGGTTGTTGCTTCTGCGCAGGAGCTAAGCTTATCCCTAAAAATAACCTGTTTAGCCCAAAAGACCATGTATTGGCTACCTCAGCTGGCAATCCCATGGCCTTACGATGTTCAGCATCTGCTCCCCAATGAATATTAGTCTCCTGTACCCATAGCATAATGCGCTCTACTGCATCCTCATCTATGTCGAAACGTCTCTGGATAGCTGGTACTTGCAATAAATATAGTATTTCAGAAACATTAAAACGACTATCCGGCAATTTAAGTAAAAATTTAACTGCGGAAAATAGAGACTGAATTGCTGCTCCTAGGCTGCGATTGGCAATAGCGTAAGGAATCTGAGGGCCATCTGCAATTCCACTATTGCCAAATACTGCCTCCACCAGGTTTGAATATTTATTTATATTAGGTGCCATTACCACTATATCCGCCGGCGTTAAATTAGGAATAGTAGAAAATAGCCGTAATATTTCATCACGCAACACCTGAACTTCGCGCAATGGACTATGACAAGCATGGACCTGCACTGAAAGGTCTGAATCTGCAAGGAGGAGACGCTGAGCCACATTTCTACAGCGTCGATCTTGAAGTTCCAAAATATCACTTTGCAAACATTGCAGTAAATTAGCATTACCAGGGTAAGCGAAATTTATGGATTGTTTAATTTGAGCAGTTAAAATTTGTTGTAAAAAACTTTGCTTAATATGGCCTAAATTAGCCAAGAGGGGATTATCTAATTCTAACCGATTGCTTGGATCTGGATGCTCGGTCCCGCGCACCTTGTAATAAGATCTGCTATCAGCACCAACGTACTCTATCCAAGCCTGACTAGTAGGATTTAAATGCCAGATATTAACCTGAGTATACTTGGTCAAACACTTTATGAATTCTACGTGTATCGGCGCCAACGTTGTTATACCAAACAAATTTATACGTTGCGGTAAACTCTTAGCTGGTTTAGATAATCCATGGCGCCTCCAGTTATCTAGTATTTTTCCCCAATGTATACCTAAAGCACCCTTAGCTGCTAGGGTTCGCCACAATTGAGCCTGCCAATGCTGAGACTCACCCTGCTCCCAAGCCAATATCCATTCTGCCCTATAGGATAAATAATGCTCAAATATTTCAGCAATACGCCTAGATAAGTGAAATATACGTAATTCAGTATTATCACTGCTTAAATAGCGCTGAATAGCCTTAAAATCAGGTTTATCAATAAATGCAGGTAAATGATGCCGAATATGCCATACTAAGCTCTCACGATCGTGGGCTGAATATTCTGGTAATGTCCCATGCCATAAACGTAACAATTGCCAGAAACATGACGCTGGGGTTAAAAAAACTAGATTTACGCATATGCCGGTGCGCATAGCAAGTTGCTGCGCCATCCATCTTCCCATACCTTGATGTGGTACCACAATCATCTCAGGAGCAAAAGGATCGGTTAATGTGGCATTTGCCTTAGTATCATCAAGACTATGGATAAAGCCATCAAGTAGGATTTCTAATCTATTGCTATGGTAAATTAACGGCTCATACGTATACATTTTTATAATTGCATAAACAGGCTTTGGTAATTATCTACTTTGATAAAATAATGTACATTTGTATCAAATGCGTTGTTGTGAGGATATAGGAGCATCCCAGACCGCTGGAGCATGGGAATGATCAAGTTTAGATGGCCGCGTTCCCATGCTGGAGCATGGGAACGAGCATAAAGGCTATTTAGTTAGGTGAACAAAGGCCCATATTCATCCGCTTAGTTGTTAGTACATATCACATCGAAACGATATGTAGTTACGGGAATATGTATGTCAACATGCCCTAGTTGTTAAGAATGTACAATACTTCCTCTAGTTCCATGCGTAATTGGCGTATAAGCTGCACGTCATTAGTTGGTTCTTCCTTGGCCTCATCATCAGAAAGATGCTGCCTAGCACCACAAATGGTGAAACCTTGCTCGTACAACAAAGCCCGAATTTGGCGCACCATAAGCACGTCTTGACGCTGATAGTAACGCCTATTACCACGTCGCTTAGTAGGTTTTAATTGCGGAAATTCCTGTTCCCAGTAACGCAATACATGCGGTTTTACCCCGCATAAATCACTGACCTCACCAATGGTAAAGTAGCGCTTGCCTGGAATCAGGGGCAATTCGGCTATGTTATTAACTGCTTCTAACATTGGCTTCCACCCTAGACTTTAATTTTTGCCCTGGCTTAAAAGTCACCACACGCCTGGCCGAAATAGGAATTTCCTCGCCAGTTTTAGGGTTGCGCCCTGGCCTTTGCTTCTTATCGCGTAAATCAAAATTGCCAAAACCAGACAGCTTTACCTGCTGGCCATCTTCCAAAGACACGCGAATTCGCTCAAAAAACAGTTCTACCATATCCTTGGATTCGCGCTTGTTCAATCCGAGCTTATCAAATAAATGCTCGGCTATGTCAGCTTTAGTC
>JXSN01000149.1 GCA_001276605.1 Achromatium sp. WMS2 | reverse complement strand
AAATAACCGTTCTGTCACCGCCAGAGCTTTACTGATATTGGGATCTATGGTGAGGGTTTGGGGCGATAGTTGCCGATCTAGTTGTTGAGCACCAGTGAAAAAGGTCACCCAACGATCTAATGCCGTGGTCAAATCAGCATAGTCTTTGTTGAATTTGCCTAACTCTAGGTAATGTAATTCTACCAGGTCGTGAATGTCACCGTCTTGGCCGGTGGCGCGGTTTAAGATTGTGTAGCAGTTGTGAAACTCGGTGCGATTAGGTATGAGATCAAAGTCTAACATACTGATACAATAGGTTTTTTGCAAAGTACGGTACATAGCACCTTCGCTCAATTGCTCCGTAACTGTTTTGGCCCAGTAGTAAAGAGCCCGTTTATCAAAACTGCGATCTTCGTTAATCTGCATTTCAACGTAAAACCAGCGGCCACTGGCATCGCAGGCTTTGATATCAAAAACAGCCATTTTACCAGTGCGATAAGCTGCTAGGCTATAGGGATTTTTTAGTGCCACTGCGGTGATGGGTGCGTTTAATTCCAAAATGGCGTTGAGCAATGCAATCAACAGATCTTTGTTGTCTTCGCTGCCGAATATTTTTTTAAATGCGAAGTCGACACAGGGATTGATTGGTGGATACATGGAGATATTGGTTCCTTGTGGTAATGATTTTTATGGTGTTGGTCGCAACCTAAGCACGGATCGAGTACAATAATTAATAGGCATGGCGCCTGCTCCTCCCTTAATTTCCCCGAAATACGTGTAAACTTTTTAATGTAAAATTTGACCTTAGTCATTGACTACACAATCAGTGTTGAACTATACTGTTTGGCAATGGATTAAAATTTAGCGCTGTAGTAAAATTACATAACACGCTAAATACTTGTTTTATATTAGTTTTCCATACCAATTTGTTCTCCTAATGATACTTTAAGTCTGTTTAAATGTGTTGAGTTGACTATTATCAAAACTATTGCACACCGATATCAGATTAGGTAAGTAGCATCTGGATAAAAATTTTTACCCTTAAAAACCTTGGAAGTATCGATGCTGATTGTTGTTTTCTGAAGTTAGCTTTGGAGGTTGGCCATGTCTGCTATCGTTGCACGTTTGGATAAAGTCTCACTAGGTGAAGCCGTACAACACAGTAACTTAACCATGTATCCATTATTTGGAGAGCTGCCAGATGCGCTTGATTGTATTGTATTGGATGATGCTCTCGAACATGGTTGCGCTAAAGTAACAGAAATTTCTGAATCAGGTAGCGTACCAGAATTAAGCTTCGTTAACGACTGCGAACAATCGGTTTTGCTCCTAGATGGAGAAGAATTAGTAGGCGCTAAGCAGAACCGCGTCCTCAATTTATCCATAATGGTACCAGCACATACTACTATGGTGATTCCAGTTTCATGCGTCGAATCTGGCAGATGGCATCATACAACCCAGACCTTCTCATCCAGCGGTCGTTCCCATTACGCCTCCGGCAGACGCACTCTATCGGCCAGTTTACACAAAAACCTATCTAACTACGGTTCACATGCAAGTGATCAATCGGATGTTTGGGACGATATTGAACACAAGTGCGGCCGTATGGGATGTTCATCTGGTACTCGTGCATCAGCAGTAATGTACGAAGATTACGAAGAAACCATTGATGATTACATTGACGCGCTCACTCTCCAACCCGGTCAAGTGGGTAGCTTATTTTTAATTAATGGCCAAGCAGTGGGTTTTGACCTGTTTGCCAATCCTGAAATTTTTAATAAAGTTTTTACCAAGCTCGTGCATAGCTATGCCCTGGATGCCATTGACTTACGGGAAGATACATTGCCACCACAAGAACTCAATGATGAACCAGCTAAAATGTTGCTGGAGGCAGTGCGCAACTCACCCGTGGACTCATACGCCGCGCTAGGTGCCGGCCAAGATCTACGTTTCCATACAGAACAAGTTACGGGTGGCGGTTTGGAAGTAAACGGCAATATCGTGCATCTTTTCGGCTTTGCCATGGACGTAGAGTATGATACCCGCGCGCGACATAGTCACATGGCTAGATCATCTGGAGGCTAATCGCACAGTTAACCGCGGTTAACTTAACATGGGCTATGGCGTTTGTATTGCCACAAAGATCTGCAAACAATGCGCGGTCATACAACTTAGATGTGGTATGCATCGGGTCTAGATAATCGCATCCTTAGCGCTGTACCCCGGAACGGCGGGCTAGATGCCCGCACTCCAGTTAAAAAAGAAATAACTACCTCACCCCTGCCCCTCCTTATAAACCTCACTCCGTCATTCCGGCATGGATTGCCGGAATCCAGGTGCCAGGGATGGGGTTAATAAAAATTTCCTTGCTTCTCCCTTTACGATCAAGAAATGAGGCAGAGTATATAGTAGGTAGTTACAAACATTGTATAATTGATGAAATATTCACTGACTATATTTTGTAGTGTTTACCTATTATTTTATTGTGTATTAGCTATATCCAATCCCAAATGAAAATATAGCTGGGTATTTTCGGCTTCCAACATTGCAATTTTTTTCCAAAAGCCGCTACAATACTCTTAAGAGGTTTTATGTCGCTCGGTAGGTTCTTCATAGATCAAGTATAGCCCCCTTGTTCTTCAGTGCAGGTAGTTACGAATATGTTAAGATATATAATGTCACATTATTTTTGGCAGATACTTTTTTTCCAGCTATTTATCGGTAGTATCAATAATATAGCCTTGGCAGCACCATCCACAATAGATATATTGATTGATGATTTCAGTGCATCGCAAACATCCACTAGAACAGATAGCGAAAAAGGCGCAATTAACGCAATTGTATTGCAATCTGCAGAAGGAAAACTAACTGCAACAATACCTCAGGGACAAGACTGGGGTGGATTATGGTTTGGTCTTAATCACCCTGTATGGGAGAATTTACCTATAAATTTCTCTGGTATTTTGCCGCAAGAAATTTTAAGTACATACCAAAGTCGTATAGTTAAAATTAAAGTTGCTGTATTAGAAAGTACAACTGGTCGGATCTTAGGCCTGGAGCTGAAAGATGGGCAGGTAATACGCTGGAACCAAGACATTGTGTTATCGGGCAATACGCAAAACATTGAGATTCAATTGCCAGTTCTAACCAACATTAATCATCTTGCTGTGATACTAAAACAAGCAAATCCCGGAGATAAGGTAGTTTTGGATCGAATTGCACTGGAAGCCACTAATCCAACAAGTGATACAGCAACAGCTGCATTTGTATGGAGTTATGGCATGCTTCTGAATAATTGGAACCCACAGTCCGGCTTAGTACGTGATAAATCTAGGGATCCTAGTGGTACCTTTGATGCCATCCAAGCCACAGGAGGCCTGGCTGCAGCAACAGTTGTGGCTATGCAAATGGGTATAATTACACGAGAAAGCGCTGAGCACATAGTAAACACAATTAGCAATACTCTACTAACTAGGGTTCCAAAATTACACGGGCTGTGGCCGCATTGGGTGAAGTCGGCACCCGACGGTAGCATAGTTATCGTTCCAGGAACTGAATGGTCCTCTATTGATACTTCCATAGCTGCTTTATGTATTCTAATAGCACAACAGGCACTAGGCTTAGATACTACAGCTATAGAGAGATTCATACGCGAAATCGATTGGGCTAATCTAGTACTTCCCGGGGGTATTTCACATGGATATGACGAAAATTCTAATATACTTTCAGCAAAATGGGATTCCTTTGGTGGTGAAAGTTGGATAGTAGGAATAATGTATGCATCGGCAACTAAAAAAATTGCTCCAGTTGCTTATCCGTTACCACCAACTTTTAATGGGTGCGGATTTATAGATCATCTAGCATGGCTAGTTATGCCACCACCCTCAGTAGACCATTGGGGGGTTAATTGGCCTAACTATCTAAAAACAGCAGTAAATACACAGCTAAGTTATTATTTAATCCACTACCCTAATTCTTGCTTTGCCAAGCTAGGCTTGATAGGCTTATCCGCAGCCGAAGTTCCAGATCCACCCATAGTGGAACCACCACAAGTATATCAAGCATTTGGTGTTGGTGGACGAGGGGTGCCAGCTAATGATGGTCATTTGTTATTGGGAACACCAGTTGTAGTACCACACCTTTCTGCAATGATTGCTTCTGATGCCCCTATCGAAGCTGTACGCACTTGGGATTGGTTGATAAACAATGGTTTAATAACGCCACTTAACAATGTGGAAAGTCTGATGTTTCCCGACGATACGAAGTGCTCGGAAGTGGTTTATAATCACTTGAAGGGCTCGTGGAATTTAACTTTACAAACCCTAGGTTTGGGATTACATTTGGCCAAACGCAACCATTTGGTACCGATACTGTATAAGGCCTCACAAGAAAATGAATTTTTGCAAAACGGCTACAAAATTTTGGCCTTATGTAAGATGTGTCTATCTAGTCAATCTGGCTGGCGTAGAGCGATAATTCAATAATTTTAGCCAGGTAGGGTACGAATCGCCAAAATTGCTACGCTGCCATCCCTGGCTTCTGGATTCCGGCAATCCATGCCGGAATGACGTATAATCCCCTCGCCATCAATGGAGAGGGGGCGGGGGGGTGAAGTCAAGGTAAATTTACATTAAAAAGCAAAAAGCAAAAATCACTGTCCAACCCGCACAAGGCGGACCTGTTCGGCACTAGAGCTATAATCCCAATCGTCGTCGCCGTTATGGAAATCCAGGTCCCACGCGGTACTAGCGTCGGAAGCACACGCAGATGCCGACCAGAACCATGTTGAATATGTGTTGGGAAAAGCCACCAGATCAATAGTTGGTTGCTTATAATCACCTTTGCAGCTGAAATTTACTTCATTGGTATCATTCCAAGTTTTCGGGTTACCACTACTGCAATAAACCAAAGTCCGCAGTTCCTCAATAGTTGGCATCCGCCAATCCTCATAACCAGCGAAGGCCGGCCAGGATTTTTGTTTTGGCGAAGAAAACCAACCTGTACGCATAATATCATTCCATTTCATCTTATTGCCATTTCCCACACAAGTCTTACCATCCCAAGTTTGCCCCTCAGCACAACGCTTCCACATCAGACCATTACGGGTATCCGTAACCGTACCATCAGGATGAATGAGATAATGGCCATGTTTCACATCAGCAGCAGGCGGCGTAATAGGAGGGATACCAGCAGCGGACGGAGCAATAGGTGCATCAGCAACAGATGGTACAATAGGTTTAAGACCCACTATACG
>JXSN01000016.1 GCA_001276605.1 Achromatium sp. WMS2 | reverse complement strand
CTGTTGAGTTATTGTTAATTTTCGCCCTGGTAACTGAGCTTGAATCTCCATATTCAGTGCATCAATATGTGTTTCAATGAATGGTAATGGGGCGATAAAAAACACGGGAATTTCTCCTGTTTTCGAGCTAACTTATTCTAGCATATTCTGTCAAATTTTAAAAACTGGATTATCGAGTGTTAGGCCATAGGAACCATCAATGCATGGCACTGTATCATCATGCCAACAGCTTATAACCACGTCCATGTACGGTAATTAGATGTTGAGGAGTAGTGGGATCAGGTTCTATGTGCTTACGTAGGCGCACTATAAAGTTGTCGACGGTGCGGGTTACGATGTCGGCCTTTTGGCCCCATACATCACTCAACAGTGTATCGCGCGATAGAACCTGGCCGCGGCGCTCATATAAGTAGTACAACAGTTCTAATTCAAGAGTACTAACATCGCGGGCCTGGCCATTGCGCAATAGTTTATGCCCAGTAAAATTGACTTGGGCTACCCCTATGTTGACTGTGGTAGCGTTAGAATCAGTGGAAATTACTCCAGCACGCCGCAGGTGGGCCCGCACCCGCGCTAATAGTTCCTGTAACCCAAACGGTTTGACTACATAGTCATCAGCCCCTACCTCTAGGCCTAGAACTTTATCTATTTCCTCCCCCCTAGCCGTCAACATAATTATTGGAGCCTTAAAACCCTGAGATCGCAGGGTACGACATAGACTGATACCATCCCCATCGGTCAGCATCAAATCTAACAGCAACAGGTCTGGCATTTCGAGCTTAATTTTCTTGCGAGCTTCCCGTGCACCGGTGGCTATTTGCACTGTGTAACCTTCAGCCTCCAAGTTATCGCGTAAGCCCATACCCATGGCAACGTCGTCTTCTACCACTAAGATTTTACTTGAGATATCCATAAGCTTTTAATAATTAAGTGCTAATATGTCTACTATTTACAACGCTGTAGTAGAGGCAATTAAATCACTGAATTTAGATTAGACCAGTGTTTGATTTAACTCATAAGTAATAGATTCATAAGCAAAATTTATTGCTATCAAGAACGACCTGCACTGAGTTTATTCGTGACATCCGTCGCCATGGGAAAAGAAATGCGGGCACACAAGCCGCCGGTTGTAGCCGTCTCCAAACTAAAGACAGCAGCATGCATTTCGGCAACCTGAGTTACCAAGGCTAATCCCAATCCACTACTATGTACATTGGTATTATTGGTATGGCCACGTTCAAAGGGACGTAACAGACGCTGACGCTCAGCAACCGGAATCCCCGGTCCTGAATCTATGACCTCAAGCCGCACCCATTTTTCATGGTTGTATAATTTAATCTGTACAGGACTGTTGGATGCATATTTATGGGCATTATCCAGTAAATTAGCTAAGATGCGCATGATACCAGTATACTCATGAGCTATCGGCGGAATATTAGCTTCAGGTTGGTAGTCTACAACCTGTTGCCGCTGGCTCAAGGTAGGTTGCAAATCAGCCAAAACACTGGTCACGGTTTCTACCAAATCTGCATCCCGCATGGCGCCGGTACCGTCGCGATGCTCCATACTAGCGAAATCCAAAACATTTTGGATCATAATACTCAAGCGTTCTGATTCCCGCAAAATAACCTGATAATAAGTAGCAATACGTTCAGGATCTTTAATTCGGCCTAGATGCAAAGTTTCGGCGTACATCCGAATCAGGGCCAGCGGGGTTTTTAACTCGTGAGAAATGCTGGTAACAAAACGGTGGCGTAAATCTGCTACGGCGTGACTGCGATAAACTTCGCGAAAGGCGGACCAGCTGGCGATACCTAAAGCTAATAGCACCATTATGGATAGGCTTAATGGCAGTAGCTGACGCTGCATTTGCGCATCTGGTTTCGGGGGGGCGGCTTGAAATGCTAGAAAATAGCCAGGCAATAATTTATTGATAGGGTTATAGATTATTTGGTTGTGCCATTGCGCGTCAGGACCCACTATTTCGATGGTGCCAGCCTGTTTCTGAACAAAATTATCCAAGGCTGGTTTAACCTTGTAATATATCAAGGTATTTAAATCAAAACCCAATACTAACCAACCATCAGTTGCATTTGCGTCGCTGAGAGGAGTAAGTGCTAACAACATGGGACCTCTGCCTAGGGGTTCCACAAAGGTTCGCATCCCAAAGCCATTCATGCTAACGGTCAAACGTTCCATTTTAATTCTAGTTACTAGCAAAGATTCCAATTCTTGCATATCAACCTTGGGCACGGCATGGGCAATACGAAATTCAGAATTTAGCAACAAGATTAGGTGTAAATACGGAAAATTAGCTTTGAGGGTATTAAATTTGGCGGTATCCAGTTCAGCTGGCGACAAATTTTTTAGAGACCCTATTGGTTGCAACAGCGCTGCTTTCAGTTCCTGTTCCGTGCGTTCCGTTAGCAATGTCAGGGTCCAACGTTGATTTTGCTCGCGTAATCTGGCATTCAGTTGATCCGAATCCCAAAGTACCTTGACGGTATAACCTGCCACTAAAATGATGGCTAGAAGCCATAACAGCAGCAATATTAATCCAGTGCGCCCCGGTAGGTATAAGCGTTTAAGTCGTTTTGGCATGTTGTTTTATAACTTCGACCTCATTCCTATCCCCCGTAAGATGGCAAGGGGGAGCTAATAGCTACGGCTATTGCAGATTATAGACTAGTAATAGACGGCAAAAAGCCCAGTAGATCTTACCAATCTACCAGGCTTGATATTAAATTTGTTATGCTACTCCGCACTATGGCTTATATTTTGCTTTCAACTAATGATGCTCAGGTTGCTCGCTAGCCTCTTCTTTGAGTTTGTCTTCCCACTCAGCATTGTCCTGAATAATCTTCGTAGTATCAGTTGCTTCCCAGTGTTTACCCGAGCTATGGTTCACATCACCCATGGTGCCGGCATACAGCAGTACCAGCGCTAGTAACATCGAAATTAATAGGTAAGAAATATAGGCCTTTTCCTCACGCAGATGCATAAAATAGGCAGCTATAGCTGTTCCGTCATAAAATGGTGGCTCATGCCACCGATTATCAAAAGGCCAGGTGCTTACTAATTGGCTACCAAATTAAAACGTAACAGCTATACTCTCCTCTCTTCTCCCTTCCTATAAATGGCGAGCAGGTCAAGTTAATTTCATCCCAAATTTTTCCCAAAAAAGGGAGGTGATGGGGTTAGTAGTTACAATAAGGTTTACACGATTTTAGCAAATCCTATTGATTTAGCTGATGTATATGACGTAAATAGGGCGTAGCTGGGAACGCAACTCAGCGCATAAATTAATGTTTATTTATATAATGTATTTAATTAAATTATAATTTTATGGCTATATTGCCTTGATTTGTTGCTACAAAAAGTGTGATAATAGGTTCCATACAGAAACAGACGGAATTATTGGAAACATTTTAAATACTCCACTCTCCTTAGTAGATGGCTTCTTTATATTTAATTTAATCTTTAAATCATAGGAAATAATATGGCTTTCCAAATACCTATTGCGACAGGTCGAAGTGTTACCGGCATCCCAACTGGACGGTTGGCCGTTTGGTGGGTGTTAGCATCGGAAGTATTTATCTTTGGGGGCCTGATTGCTAGCTACCTGATGTTCAGGTTGCACCATCCACATTGGGGTGATGAGGCAGCCCACACCAATACCGTAGCTGGAGCAATAAACACATTTGTGCTACTAACCTCAAGCTTATCCGTAGTCTTAGCCCATGCTGCTGCTGAACGCGGCGATAAGGATCGGGCTGCCCAGTTCCTTTGGTATACAATCGGTGGAGCAGTAATGTTTTTAGTAGTTAAGTCCTATGAATACACCACGGAAATTGGACATGGTTTCCATATGTTTCGGGACGTGTTTTGGTCTTTCTACTACACTGCCACCGGCTTGCATGCAATTCACGTAATTGCCGGTGCCATAATCATGGGAATCGTTGCCACTGCGGTTAAACGCGGTGAGCATTTACAACGCGTTGAATACATTGGTATTTATTGGCACTTTGTGGATGTAGTGTGGATCTTTCTTTTCCCATTGCTTTATATCGCTAAATAACGTTAGTAATTACCACAAGCATTCATTTTAAAGTAAGGAAAGTAGACACATGGAACACGCACACGTAATTCATGCCGATGGGCATACTCACGAGCCCCATCCTGATTCGTACTATATAAAGATTTGGGCTGTACTGTTGGTATTGTTGGTGCTTAGTGTACTAGGCCCCATGATAGGCCATCCAACTATTACCCTCATAACCGCCTTCGGTATTGCCTTTGTTAAGGCTGGGCTGGTTTGCGGGTATTTCATGCATTTAGCCGTCGAGAAAAAATTTATATCATACTTGCTGCTGGCTTCAGTTCTCCTGATGGGAGTAATGTTTGCTGGGGTCGCACCCGATGTCCTAAAAGGCAAAGGTGCTAATTGGGCTAAAACTGTGCACATTACCCTGCCACCACCGGTGCATCATGAGACTGGTCATAGTGGTAGCGGACATGCTGACGACACCCAGTCACCGGTAACTCATCACTAATAAAGGATTTTGGTCAAGGCGGTTGGCGAAAGCAACCTTAGGGCACGGTCACTGATAGCGCTGTGCCCTCCGGCGTCTGTGTCTTTAACTTACGCACTTCAAACTGATTCATTGCCGGATGCGTTAACGTGTGTCAGGGCATAATCCTAACCCAACATCAAAGCGTCATTCGAGTAATTATGACGCTATCAAACGGCCCTATTTAGGTTAATCCATTTGCTGCAGGATGCTTCGCCAGCCACCACGACTGGGTAGGCATAGGTTGTAACATGAATTAATAATTTGAGAGTTAAGGCTTAGCGGTATTTTAGCAATCATGGCATCGCCACCGTAGATTCCGCCACCATAGGTCGACTGTGCGCCCCCGCTAATAACTGGTAAACTATTAGACAATGTTATCCCAGCTACGTACACGGCATTAGCATTTATTGCCATAGTTTTAATGCTATCTGAATTATTTCCACCAAAATAAGTAGATTGTATGATGCGGGGAAGATCTAGGCTGAGCTTAGAGATGACGCCATCCATACTACTGCTGTGATTAGGTTGGATACTATCATTAGTGCCCGGAAAATTAGTAGACCAGGCCTCACCTGCCACATACACAGCGTCGGTAGTTACCGCAATGGCATTATTTGGTCCCATTGACTATCGCCTAGGTAAGTGGACTGAATAACTTGGCTGATATCTAATTTTAATTTAGAAATTATGCCATTACCATAACCAGCAATCTTGCGTTGAGCTGATCCGCATCCCATAGCACCTCAAAGGTGTAACCAGCTACTAAAATAATGGTCAATAACCACAAGAGCAGCAAAATTAACCCCGTGCGTAGTGGTAAATATAAACTTTTAAGTCTTTTAGGCATGCTACATTATATTTAAGAATGCTAGAAAGGTTGGAACGGAAGGCCAGCGCAGCCAATTTTTGCCTTGAATTTTATTGAGTGATATTACTTGGCACACCATTAAATTTCGGTAGCATAACACGATAATTAATTTTTAGAGTATGTCCAACTTGGATATACTCAGCTATATTTTCATAAAACAATTGTGGTATAATTATAATATGAAATCTTTACTTTTTACTGATAACTTCTGGCCAACCATGTTGCCATAACATACGTAGCTTGTGTGGGAACAAGGTATAAGTACGCAGAAAATATCTTATAGATATCCGTCTCTTAGATTGTACCAATGCACGGTGTAAATATAATCTCTTACGGTATCTCCATATATATAATACACATTTCCAATAAATATCATAATAAAGTCGCCAATTAAGATTAATTATGGATAAAATTATCCCCTCAGTTAACAAGAGTATGAGATGTATTGGCGAAACCGCAGCAAGCAGTAATGTTGGATAACATAAGATCATGGTAAAAGTCTTATTACGTTCACTCAAAGAGCGGCGTTTTACAGTTGAGCGTAACCTATTTTCAATGAGTTTTGAACCACCCAGACTGTTACCCATCCAGTGTTTAAAACCAGAATCAGGTAATACTTCCACGCTGTACCCAGATAATCTTGCGTAGCAACATAAAAACATATCTTCAGCTAAGGTATGAAACCATTCTGGAAAGCCACCTAGTTCTTGCCATAGACTTTTAGGTAACCACAAACAGGCACCTATGACCATTCCCACTTCGCGGCGATTGGGATCTAAATTAGCAATAGGATTTAAAAAAATATCGAATATACTGCCGCGATCGATTAAAACGTTGGTTTGCATTTGATATTGAGGTAACCCTAAAACCTTCGGGACAGATTGCTTAATTGCATACTGATGTAAAAGGCGCACCGCATCTGGATGTAACGCAGCATCGTTATTTAGTAGCAGTATAAATTGGCCCCGCGCTATTTCCACCATACGATTATTACTAACGCAGAATCCAACATTTTTGGTACTAGCTAGCAACTTAACCGTGGGATAATTTTGTTTAATCCATGCTACCGAACCATCAGTAGATGCATCGTCATGTATGATAATTTCAATGTCAATCTCACAATCTTGATTGAAAACTGAGTCTAGGCACTCAGCTAGCACATTTACACCGTTGTAATTGGCTATGCATACCGAACACACAGGTTGCGATGCTGCATTGTTAAATTTTGTTGTGCCTGTAACCACTCTCAAGTTTCCATTTTAACTAATGATAAATTGTGATTTTGGCATTCTAAGAACATCATTACTCGTACATTACGTTATTCCTGCATTCCGCACCAATAATTATAGCCATTTGATAATTATGATATTTACGTTTTTTTACGATAAAAACAACTATCATTACCAATTAATTGAGCATATGGTACATGCGGAATGTAGGTTTAACACAGTGACTATGGTAACAGTCTAAGGTTGCGCATTCCCCTGGTCCGAGGTCTTGGCCGGTTCCCCCAATTCAGAGCGATTAAACAGTGGAGCACTGGGAGGTATGGGTTTGGAAAAGCTATCCACTATAGCCGTATAAGTTAGCATGGTTATAGGTGATAAAGTCACGCCGATGTAACAAGCGCTGGAAAAAACGAAGGCCGCAGCTGCGCTTCCCTCCAACACCCGTACTGGGGGCATTGGGCTGGTGATGGCTGAGATTACTGGTCCAAAACCACCTAACATATATAGCATTCCACCCCCTAAAGCTAGGCTAGCCACAACGCAACCAATTCCGCCTGCCTCCATCTCGGTAAAAGGTGAGGCCAGTTCGTCGGCAATGGGAGGAACCTGGTAACTTAAGGCCCGCACCTGCCAACTTGATCCGAATATTACCAAGGATAAAATAACTGCACTTGTATTTAATTTCCAAAAACTCACAACAACCCTCCGTTTTTTCAAGGTGGTACCAAAAATGCAGTAGATTAAATTGGCCCAGAGGGCGCCGATACATTGTTAACCTACGGTCATAACAACCCCGAGCTATGCAACTAAATGCAATGGGAGTTTCAATTTAGTATTGCTGCATGCTGTGTAACTGTGTACAACATAAAATTTTTGGTTTCCACAGGGGGACAGCTCTAGCATCAACGCCTGGCCAACGCATCAAGAAATATATACGGCCAGTATAATATAAGTATCATCGCTTTGGATGTATTCAATTAGTAAACCCTATGTTTTGCGGTGCCAAGTTTCGTAGCTAATTCCATAGATACAGAATTGGTATTCCTAAAAATTATGGTGTCGGCAAACGCAAAATTTCAACAAAGTTATTTTTTTCTTATAATAAAACGTTTGTTATTTTAAGGTTGATGCTTTGTGTAATATAGCATATAACTTTTGTTAAATATTTCATAGCAAATTTAATTTTTTCCATGCTACGATGTTAGCACAAATTAAGATCTACCTAAACAGTTATACTCATAACTGACAGATCATTAATCAGGGCCGACGGCTTTAACCAATATCGCACCATTAGAATGCCATTTATGTCTGATCAAAATGATGCTTTTGTAAGAAATTTATCTGTTGTCCAAGAAAGACGCCAACAATTTGCCGAGTATATCGAACAAATCAACGCAATAATTAACCAGGCCAACAATACCATTAGTTCCGGAAAACTCCCCTTAGATCGAGAAATTCAAGATTTACAAATAGCTAGGGATAGTTTAATACAGGCCCGGTTTAAGCTCATGGTCTTAGGTGATATGAAACGGGGTAAGAGTACTTTACTCAACGCGATACTGGGCAAAGATATACTTCCAAGTGATGTTAACCCCTGCACCGCGCTTTTAACTATTATCAAATACGGGCCTCAAGAGCAAATTAGAGTAGTTTTCAAGGATGGTAGAACTCAAAATATGGCCTTTAGCGAATTCAAAAAACGCTACACCATCCCGCCGGAAGAGGCTAAACGCATTGAAGAAACTAAGCAAGATGCTTTTCCTAACATAAAGTATGCAGAACTAGAGTATCCACTAGAGATACTGAAAAATGGGGTGGAAATCATTGATTCACCGGGCTTAAATGACACGCTGGACCGGAACAATCTTACCTTAGGCTATATTAATAACTGCCACGCCATCTTTTTTGTATTGAGCGCAACCCAGCCTTGCACCATGGAGGAGCGTCGTTATTTAGACAACTACCTAAAGGAACGTGGATTAACCATATTTTTCCTGATCAATCGTTGGGATGAAATCAGCAGCAGCGTTTTTGATCCTGAAGATCAGGATGAGGTTAAGCAGGCTGAGGACAAGCAAAGATCAGTGTTTAAAAATAATATCGGCAAGTACTGTGTAGTGGACGGAGTTGATATTTACCGCGAACGCGTGTTTGAAACTTCCAGCATTAAAGCTATGCGAGCGCGAATGAAAGGACGCCCCATGCATGGTAGTGGTGTAGACGAATTTATAGCCGCCCTTGAACGCTTTTTGATACGAGATCGTGCCGTCGCCGAATTTCAGAATGTCCGATCCTTGTTGCGTGGTACCCACCGCCGCTTGCGTGAAATAATCAACCAACGGATCCCGATGTTAGGGGCTAGCGTTGCTCAGTTGCGTACTAGAATTGATTCAGTGCGACCAGCGTTTGATAAACTACGCAAGATTCGGGATGATTTCAAAAGAGACATCGATAATGCCAGAAGCAGCAGTTCTAAAGAGTTATCCAATACGGCTTATGATTTTTTCTCACGACTAGATGTAACATTTGATATAGATTTCGCGCCATACGCGCCTCAGATGGGTTTTTTTCAGTTTTTATCGCAAGGTAAGCGCAAAGAATTTGAGAATAAAATGAATGAAAGCTTTTCAAAGTATCTCAACGATAAAATGGCACAATGGTCGCTAACTGCCGAAAAAGACTTGCGTGGTTACGGCGATCGTCTAGCACTCAAGGCCGCTGAGTATGGAATTGCTTACCAGGATATTACCACAAGCATTGATCACACGGTTTCTGGAGTTACGGTTAATGCTGATCAAACCAATGTTGAAGGCGAGACGGTACAAACTACCGCCGGTTGGACTAGGTTTGCAGTTGGCGCGACCTCTTTTTTATTAGGTGATTTTGTGGGCGCTGCAGGTGCGGCTACTGGCACCTTTAACTGGCGTATGCTACTGGTGTCTCTGGGGGGAACCCTCGCCGTCAATCTCTTGCTTTCCCTGGCCCTGGGTGTTGTGCTAGGCCCAGCTGGCATAGCCTTAGTTATGGGCGGCATGGGAGCTGGTCAAGCCGAGGGTTTGAGGCGTGAATTTATCAAAAAACTGCGTGAAGAAATAAAAAAGGCCTTACCCGCCAAAGCTCGTGAAATATCGTCAGTTATCGCTGACAAAGTATCACATCTATACGATGGCTACGAACACGAGGTGTTATCCAGGATTGACAAGGATATCAAGGATCGCCAAACTGAGCTGAGCAACCTGGTAACACAAAAGGAAAAAGGCGAGATTAACCAAGAAGCTGAAAGGGATCGTTTAACTAAGATGGAAGATAAAGTACATGATATATTACAAACTGTAGAAACCGCTTTCGATAAAATTGCAACAGCGCAGCGTCGATAAGTTTATACAGCTAAATTAGTTAATATCTAGCAGTAGCACAAGAGTTGATTGTGGATTTAAGCCTATCGCCAAGGATGGCCAGTTAAATAAAAATAACCAAGCTTATGTTATCTATTCCCTGCAATTTAGAGACTGATACCAATGCATCCCTTAGCTAGCAAGATACTTGACACAACCTCCCAATTTCCCAATCTTTTGACCATGCATAATGAAGTTACGACTGTTTGCAACCATATGCACTATCCCGCACTACGCATCGCGGTATTTGCACCATTTAATCATGGTAAATCTACACTTTTAAATGCTATTTTAGGCAGCAAAACTTTACCCATCTCCCTAGTTCCAACTACTGGCACTGCCATTACCATAAAACATGCTCGATCCGTATTAACTAGGATTCAATTGCAGGGTGGCAAAACCATAGCGCATGAAGGAACCAATCTATTACAAGAATATTCAACACTGGATAATGAACGGCGCATGCGTTCAGATGTAACCAATATAGAAGTTTTTTGTCCACATCCGCTACTAGCTAAAAGAGTAGAACTTATTGATTTACCAGGCACGGATGATATGGAGTCTCAAGATATATTAGTGTATAATAACCTATTAAGTGTAGATTTAGTTATATCAGTGTTAGATGCCCGTAAATTGCTAACCATGGGTGAAGTTGATAAGCTACAGCACTGGCTCTATAAGCGTGGAATTAAAACAGCGATATTCGTCCTAAATTTTGCTAATTTAATTGAAGAGCATGATGTGCACATAGTAATGGAGAGTGCTCGCTTCATTGCTCGAGAGTTTCGTGGTAATTTACCCAATAATTTAAGCAACATACACCGGGTTGATGCCTTGGATGGCTTACGTGCTGTAGTCAAAGGCGATACAAATTTAGCTACTAAAAGTGGCCTTACTGATTTTAACCGCACCCTCAACCAGATGGTAGATTTTCTATTACCTAAACTTGAATCACTGCGGTTACCACGCCTTCACACCATAAGCAATGAAGTTACACAGGCTCTTAAGGAGAGGTTACTAACCTTAGATAAAGAGGTACAAGATATTGATGCTAAAATAAATCTAAATATCAATCGAATGCGTCAAGAAGCGCAGCAAATGCAGCACATGTTTGATGTTAGCGTTCAAAACCTGGTAAGCTGGGCTGCTACTGATGGCTTTATCAAGCGTTATGAAAACGATTGCCTACAAGCCCTAATTAACAGCCAGTTAGATACATTTTACGCAACTTTAGCAACAGAATTAAATAAATACTTTGCTGTATCTGATGGTTACCTTAACGCTGGGTGTAACAAATTTGGTACTTACGCTAATCGCGAAACCCTGTATCTTCCAAAATTTCCACAAATAAAACTTCCTGACAGACCAGCAGCACTTGACGAAGAAAGCGGGACCGGAGCAGCTGGATTTTGGGGCGGTGTCGCCGGATTTATCCTCGGTGGTGGACCTTTAGGGGCTGCTGCAGGCGCTGCCATAGCCGCCGGTATTGCCAGTGAATCGGCTAAAACTAGAAAACAAGAGTTAGCGGCAAAATACCAATTAGAAATTAATATGGTACAAACTGCAGCGGTTAGACGTTACCTTGAAGAATACAGCCAAACCATACTAAACTTTGCACAACAATATAAGCGGCATCGCAACGTATTTAGTTATTTGCAACCTGCTGCTCCGGCAGAAGTTGTAAGTAAACGCAAGCTTATTGAGCAAGTTCAAAATCATCTAAACATAATTAGGGACATGCAAGAAACCAGGTCGCTCAAAGAGCAGGCCCGGTTTTAGACGCGGTTGCAGGTGGCCGACATGTGCTAAATAATACCGTGACACCAGTATATCTAGTCAATTTAGGCGTACTCGGGGATCGGCCAAGGTATAAGATACATCAGTTAAGATTAGCCCCACTATGTATAAAAAAGATCCTAAAAATACCATGGTTCTGACTATGGCAAAATCTTGGGAGCTTATTGCCTCTATGGTGTAACTACCCAAACCTGGGATACCAAAGAAGTTTTCCATCAGTAAACTGCCTAAAAATAGCAATGGTAAAATTGCTACGACTCCAGTCAGGATGGGAATAAGGGCATTACGCAACACATGCCGCACCATAACCATATATTCGCTCAACCCTTTGGCTCTGGATGTGCGTACGTAATCTTTATGAATTTCCTCTAAAAATAGAGTTCGATACCAGCGTACACCAGAGCCTATACCACCAATTACCCCTATCAGCACTGGTAATACCAAAAATTTAATAGCATCATCACCTGGAGCATACCCAGAGATCGGAACTAAATGTAATAACTTGCCAACTAGAAATTGCCCGCCAATGATGTAAAATAGGGGCGAAATAGAGAGCATGGCCACACAGATTACCATGCCCCAAAAATCTAAGTAGCTACCACGAAATAGGGCTATAATGAACGAGAGGTTAATATCAACCAGAAGTCCTATTATTAACGATGGAATTGCTATGGCGAGACTTGGCCACATGCGCTGTGCTATGTCATATCCCATGTCACGCCCACTGTCTGAGGCTCCAAATCTAAAACTGAACAATAGCACGGACTTTTGAAAAAAAATAGTTTGGGTTATTTTTGCCAAACCGTCGCTATCTTTATTATATAATAATGGTTTATCGTAACCACGTTCCTTCTTCCATGCCAAAATGTTCTCTGGGGTCACGCGCTTTAGCCCCAATTGCATACGTGCCATATCGTCTGGGGAGTTTACTATAAAAAATAACACAAAGGTTATAATGTTAACGCCAACTAGGATTGGTATGGCGTACAGAATGCGGCGGACTAGGTAAGCAATCATGATAAATGATCTCGTTATAAGTCTCTAATAGCTTCAGCAATGGTGGCATTAGCTCTCAGTTTTTATCCAAATATTTATGGTAGTTTCAGTTTTTAGATATGCATAATTACCATTGTAGAGATATTTTTAATGGTGTGCTAGAGTATTCCACTCAAAGAGTAGTTTACTATCGAATTAGGCCACTAAAGGCCGCTTCTAGACGATCTTCCCAATCATTTGGGGTATCCGGGTATGGGGGTTTGATGTCTATACGAAAAAACCGCTCTCCATGCCGGGCTATGTCCTGGATAAGAGGCGTTAATTCGGTAAAGCTCTGAACTTCTTTGTGTTCTATCAATATATCACTTAATTTTAGCACAGCAATACCTCAAGATTCGATCAAGATTATTTTCATCATGGATTAATTTGTGGTACAAGTATAGCGCAAATTATTCTAATTTTTAAGTCAACTCAAACCTTAGACCAAAGATTATGCAACCACGGATCAGCGTACTTCTGGCTACCTACAATGGTGCGAAATTCATTGCGGAACAATTAGAAAGCATAATAACGCAAACAGTTTTACCCTATGAAATAGTGGTGTGCGACGATGTCTCACAAGATAATACCCTGGATATAATCAACAGTGTTATACCATCTACCTCAGTTCCAATTCGTATCTTTGTAAATTCTCATAATAAAGGATATGCACAAAATTTTTTCGATGGCATAAAGCTTTGTAACGGGGAATATGTAGCATTTTGCGATCAAGATGATGTTTGGCTACCACATAAACTAGCCACTATAACCCAATCCATCATAAGCAATAATAATCCAGGGATGATTTTTTCTGATTGCACTTTGGTCGATAGTAAGTTGCAACCTTTACTTCAAACTGGTCTAAAACGCAAAGGCATATTTGGTTATAAATTAAATCTTATTTTAAATAGTAAATTGTTTCATGTGTTAATTAATAGACCTTGTGTTACCGGAATGACGATGGTCGTTAATCGGAACCTTGCTAGTGTATATACACCAAAAAACATAAATATTTCGCATGATTACCTGTTATCCTTAGCCTTTGCAGTATCTAATAATTATGTATTTATAAACTCGCCCCTGGTGCTATACAGACAACATCAAAATAATGTTATCGGAACAAAAAAACGCAAACGAAAGCGCTTATTGCTTAGTACCGATTACAAGTTTATCCTCAACAGAGACTTAATGGATCAAGCCATTCTGTATGAGTTTGCTATTGAGTTTAATACTGCCTTGAATATACAACATCCAAATCTTGATGCACTAAAATCTGTGGCCACTTTTTTTGAAGTTAGATTAAAACGTCGTAATTCGATATTTAGTCTACTTATGCTAGATACAGGTGATATAACACTTGAAGGGTATCAAATGCCCAAAATTAATATGTGGTTTAAAGATGCTCGTTGTTATCTGCGCTTAAAGTTATGGCGCGTTATAAAATATTTTGGATTATTAAAACCTGAGCAGTAAAATCAGCCTCTATCCAAATACATATAAATTAAAATGGTAAATACTTAAACCGCGAAAAATTCTTGTGCTTATGCAACAATCAACTTCAGTTCAAAATGAAAACGCCTCAACCTTTAATGATCCTGGGCTTATATATGCCTGTATTACTCATGTTCCCCTATGGATAGAACCTCCAGCATGGATTACACCGATATACCTTGGCGCATCCCAAAAGGATGGGCAATTAAATTTACGTGACTTAGCTCCAGAGTTAGAACAGTACCATCCGGTCATAAGTGGTAGCGTAGGAAGTTTTGCGTTGCGCCGCTATATACTTCAGCATAAATTTAAAGTTACTAGAGTTGGCATATGCCAATATCGTAAATTTGTATCGCAACGCAGAATTAGCCAAGAGTCAGCAGGTGACCTTGACATGGATCTTATATACCTTAATGCATTGTCAAAACGCGATTATACAAGTTACCTTGAACCTGGTAGACAAAGATTCTTGATGGGAAAACCTATCTATTTTAGGAAAAGTAGCTATTTATATCAATATATGCGTAGTCACAATATCCAGGATTTACTAAGATTTACTGCCGAAGCTAGGGATCAAAACGTGCTGGCTGATGATGACGAAGTAATGCAATTTTTACAGGAAAAAATATTTATTGTAGGTGGTATAGAGTTAGGTGTGTATCCGGCTGATTTTTGGCTAGATAGCATAGCAAAGATTGAAAGCGTAGTCCTTGCCTGTGCCCAACGTTACCCAATAAAAAGAAATGGCTATCAAAATCGTGCTTGGGCCTTTTGTGCTGAAAGATTAGGAAGTTGGCTGTTACTTAAAGAATTAAGACGAAATTTTATGCCCAATCGGTTAGGATTTAAATTGACCTTACTAAAACACATAATTTGGGGCAGCAATTACATAGGTCGTATAAACTTGATTACGCCAGAACAAAAATTTACCAAATACGTTGGTAGTGCCTAAAATACAGCCACCTTGTATTGCGCCCTACCCCATACAAGTAGGCAATTGGGATAGGACAACCAGCATTTATGTATGGTTTACCTCCAACGCAAAGTTCACCACTTGGCAACAAATTATGCTACCATCTAGACTTCACCCAAACTAAAATCCAAACCGAACATAACGCATCTTAACCGCCTTGTGATTAAGACTTTTCACAACGCAACCTACACCCAAGAATCCCACTGGTATCAATGGGATCAGCTTCGTCATGACCAAATAACCCCCAACCTGTATCACCTCCTAATGGATCGAGGCTCCCTAACAGACTGCGTCAAACGCAACTGCCGACACGGTTTTAACCTCAAAGTACACTCTCAAGACTTCGGACGCCCAACCCATAGCGAACAGCAATTATTAAAATTACCCCGCGCCGCGCCCGTGATTGTGCGTGAAATAGCACTAAACTGTTCTCACATTCCCTGGATATTCGCCCGCACCTTAATTCCACCGGCTTCTATGCACGGCAAAGGCCACGGACTAGCCTCCTTGGGTAACAAATCTCTAGGTACTGTCCTCTTTGCACACCGTAAGGTACAACGGCACCGTGTTGAAATAACTTATTTAAAGCCTCACCACCACCTTTTTCAACGTGCTATTCAAGCCACCAATTGCATTGCCCCATCAACAGGACTGTGGGCTAGACGTACCCTGTTCCTACTCGCAGATAAACCACTATTAGTCAACGAAATATTTTTACCAAATATCGTCCACCACAATGCTATATGCAAATAACAATCAACAATTAACTCCAAACACTTACAAAATTAACCCCAAATTTATTTGGCAACGTCTCCCAAAATACGCCAAACTAATCCGCTTTGACCGCCCCATAGGCACCTTCCTCTTAATGTGGCCAGCACTATGGGCACTATGGTTCGCCAGTTCCGGACAACCCAATTGGACCACAACCTTAGTATTTGTAATGGGAGTAATACTCATGCGCTCCGCAGGTTGTGCCATCAATGACTATGCTGACCGCAACTTCGACTGCAAAGTTACACGCACCTGCCACCGCCCCCTGGCAGTGGGAGAAATACAACCTAAAGAGGCCATTGGAGTATTTTTGACACTCAGCCTTATAGCTTTCGCCCTAGTCTTAACTCAAAACTTATTAACCGTACTATTATCAGTCATCGCCCTCCTGCTAACCATGATCTATCCGTTCATGAAACGCTTTATCCACCTGCCCCAACTAATACTAGGTGCCGCCTTCGGCTGGGCCGTACCCATGGCCTTTGCTGCCACCACCGGCACTGTACCCAACCTGGCATGGTGGATATTTGCAGCAACCATAATCTGGGCCTTAGTCTACGATACCCAATATGCCATGGTAGATCGTGCCGACGACCTACGTATTGGCATCAAATCTTCAGCCATCCTCTTTGGCAGCTATGACCGCCTTATCATTGGGATATTACAGATTCTAATGATAACGCTCTTAATCATAATTGGAAAATTGGCTAGTCTCCATTCGGCATACTTTACTGGCATCGCCATGGCCACCGGACTAGCCGGATATCAACAATACCTAATATGGAACCGCGAACCCAGTGCCTGTTTTCAAGCCTTCCTCCATAACAACTATTTTGGAATGACCATATTCATTGGCATAGTTCTTGATTACATCATCATGCAATGATTAAAATCTAAAACGATAGTAGCCAAACTGGTGATAGCAATAGTTAAATTATTACATAAATATAGTGCTCTATACGATGCCAGTCTGGAATTACCAGTTAATATAACACCTGTGAGGTAAAAATATGAAGACATCGCTTAAAACCATAACCGCATTGCTCAGCATCTGTGCTGTAAGCCTGATTCTCTCAGCCCCAACCTATGCGGCTGATGAGGGGATAGATTACCGAGTGGTTTCAAAAACCCAACCCACCGCTAACCCGAAAAAAATTGAAGTCCTAGAAATTTTTTGGTACGGATGCCCTCATTGCTATCATATGGAATCCGATCTACAACGCTGGCTCGCTCATAAACCAGAATACGTAGAATTTCGCAGAATGCCAGCAGCCAGCAGCAACTGGGCCATTGGCGCTAAAATCTTCTACGCTGCGGAGCTGTTAGGAGTACTAGACCGCATCAACGGCCCCCTATTCAAGGCTGTACACGAAGAATACCTGCAAATAACTGACGAAAACAAAGTCGCCGAATGGTTCGTAACCCAAGGCGTGGCAAAGGATGATTTCCTGGGAGCATTACACTCATTTGCCGTAGACAGCAAAGTCCGCCGGGCTGCTCAAGCCGGAATAGACCTAGAAATACAAGGTGTGCCCTGCTTCTTAGTCAACGGCAAATATTTCACCAGCCCTAGTATGACCGCCAGCATCCCCAAAACCTTCGAGGTAATCGACGCCATAGTAGCCGAAGAAGCTCAAAGGTTAGGCCTAGTTGCCGCACCTACCCCGAATCCATAGCCGTTAACATCTGCTATTAACACTATTAATCACTAAACTTAAGTTTACCATCTAGCGATTTGGAAGGAACTAAGCGCGTTGGACACAAATTCTACCGAAATACTAGCCATTACTGATGCCCTAGCCGACCTAGATCAACGCATCAAAACCTTAAAATTATCCATATGGTTAGGTGGTGAACCCACATTTACTGATCGTTTTGCCCAAACTGCGGAATGGATCGGTGAAGCCATCGGTGGCAACAAAGAGCTAAAAGCCCGTGCATTAGCAGCTGGCCTATTAGCAGCCTTTCCCGGCGGCCTCATTCTTCGTACCATTGGGCGCCAATATCCTGGTGAACCGACACCACGCTGGAATTTAGGCATTCTAGCCCATCGTAACGGCGATCTACTATGGAATGGTCCCCCTGATCCAGTATTAGTACAAGATAGCAGCGATAGGCAACCGGATCTAGATCTATTGCGCGCCACTATCGCGAATAATTTACAAGAACAAGGTTGGATTACACAGTACACAAATAGCTCTACTGTACCTGGTACGCGCCTCCTAGCCCGTAGCGACGGTGAGCCAATTATATCCGAAAAACTGCAATCTACTCCTGTTAACTCCCCCTCAATTCATTCCATCCCCATACCAGATACCGGATTATGCGATGCATTAGCGGAACACGGTTATTACCTATTAAAATTCCACCTTCAACAACAAGACACTAACTACTGGCCAACCATAGAATTACCAAGTATTAACGATCCGTATCAATACCAGATACTACTTGGTGCCATTGCCGATGCTGCCAGGTCCTTAAAATTAACCGCCCTGATTTTGCAAGGATATCCCCCACCCACAAGTCGCCACTGGCATTGGTCTACTGTAACCCCAGACCCTGCCGTAATAGAAATTAGTCTTACCCCAACTGCCTCATTAGTAGAATTATTTAACATTTGTACCCAACTATTTGCTGCTGCCGATACCTGTGGCCTTGCCCCATATCGCTTACACTACAACGGTCGTGAAACCGACTCTGGCGGTGGAGGTCAATTAACCATTGGCGGTCCAACCCCAGAAGCTAGCCCATTTTTTGCTGAACCCCGATTACTTCCCAGGTTAATCCGCGCCCTCATTGCCAACTGCTGCAACAACTCAACATCCACCTGCTCCAAAACAATATTACCAATATCCTGAATATGCTTATCTGGAGCCCTAGCCTCATTACTAGGCATCAAACCCAAATGCCGCTCCACCAAACCCAACTGCCCACTACTATGCACCGCCCCCACCACCGGAATATC
>JXSN01000148.1 GCA_001276605.1 Achromatium sp. WMS2 | reverse complement strand
AAAGGTTGCAAATTACACCGTACCATAGTTGATCGCCACAACCATATCCAACCCGGAACCACAATTGGTATTGACTTGGAAGCTGACCGTAAAAAATTTACAGTTAGCCCGGGTGGAGTTGTGGTAGTACCCTCAGGTCAGATCAGATATTACGCTCGTGATACACGCAGCAATCTAAGTCACAGATATGCCGAATAATGTTGAGTAATGTCAGCAACTGATTACCAAACTCAACATTGGCAGATTAACACTGATGGTAGAGTGCAGTGCAATGTTTGTCCCAGAAAGTGCCAATTGCGGGATAATCAAGCCGGTTTTTGTCAAGTACGCACGCGTGTTGGCAACGGTATAGCTTTAAGCACTTTTGCTAAAGCCAGCGGTCTGTGTGTAGATCCCATAGAGAAGAAACCACTTTACCATTTTTTGCCTGGCACCGCAGTATTATCCTTTGGAACAGCTGGCTGCAATTTAGCTTGTAAATTTTGTCAAAACTGGCACCTCAGTCATTCTAAACAAGTAGATGCTGCAAGCCAAAGCGCAGCTCCCAAGGATATTGCCAATATAGCTGCCAAACTGGGTTGTCGCAGTGTCGCCTATACCTACAATGATCCTGTTATATTTCTTGAGTATGCAGTGGCAACCGCCCAAGCTTGCACAGAATTAGGAATTAATAATGTTGCCGTAACTGCTGGTTACATAGAACCCGCGGCCCGGGCCGAGTTGTTTGGACATATGCAGGCAGCTAATATAGATCTTAAGGCTTTTAATGATGATTTTTATCACCGCTTATGTGGCGGTCGCCTGCAACCGGTGCTGGAGACACTTAAGTATGTTAAAAACAACACTAGTGTTTGGTTGGAAATAACTACGCTTTTGATTCCCGGCCTCAATGACTCTAAGCCTGAATTAGATGCCATGACCCGCTGGATACTTCAAGAACTCGGGCCTGATGTGCCACTGCATTTTTCAGCCTTTCATCCAACCTACCGCCTCAATGACGTAGTTGCTACCAGTGCTAAAACCTTGAATATGGCTAGAAACATCGCCTTAAATAACGGGATACATTACGTTTATGTTGGTAATGTACATGATCCCAGTGGAAATAGCACCTGGTGCCATGGGTGTTCCAAACAAGTAATACAACGTAAGGGGTATCAATTAAGAGCTTGGTCCCTGGATAGTAATGGTAAGTGCAAGAATTGCGGTACAATAATACCAGGAAATTTAGAATCCCAGCCCGGAACTTGGGGATCACGGCGGTTACCAATAAATATAGCTTGAGCCAATTTTGCGTAGTACCACCTGCAACAATTAATGGCTAATTATTCTCTGTTTTAACATTATCCTTAAGACAAACCAATGGTTGCTGTAGGTGTTCGGCCACTTTCTGTTGAGCTAAGCTGCATAAACCACAGTTGCGACAGGCTGAACTGCCATAGGGTTTAAGAGGCAAGCCATCAACGATACGTTGGTAAAAATCTACGGTAACCTGCTCCAGGGATGTTTCAGGTTGGCGTAAATGATCATCTATTTCTGTTGAGACATCCATTAAAAATTGATTCATCTCCTGGCAATGCTCACGCTTGGCGGCAGCACTCAGCAGTTGATTAAAGCAGCCCACTAGCTCTTTACCGCGTTTTACTGAGCTTTGCTCACCTTTTGCGTATTGAGATTTCCAACGTAATGCTCGCATACTTCACCCATAATGTTTTAGAAAATATTTTGCAATTTTTATGGTACCCTGAGTATAGCTAACATGCAAACAGGGCTATTGATTCGACATGATTAGTGTGCGGGAACATATCCATAACTCCAGCATAGTGTAACTTATAACCAAACTCCTGAGTCAAAATAGCTGCATCGCGAGCCAAAGTTGCTGGATAACATGATATGTACAAGATTTGCTTAGCTTTAAGTTTTGGTAGGTATGGTAATACTTCAGCGGCACCACTGCGTGGTGGATCCAGAACAATTTGATCAAATTGCTGTGTAATCCATTCAGATTTCTCAATATTCTTGTACAGATCAGTACAATAAAATTTGCAGTTATCAAGCTGGTTATTAACCGCATTAATCCTGGCTTGGGCCACCAACCCTGGATCTCCTTCAACGCCGGTCACGGAAGCTGCCCGCGTTGCCAAAGGTAAAGTAAAATTTCCGATACCACAAAAAAGGTCCAGAACATGCTGATGAGTTTGTGGATTAAGTAACTCTAGCACCCGGGCAATCAGCATCTGATTTAACTCTAGGTTAACCTGAGTAAAGTGCAATGGCTGAAATTGTAAATATAATCCACACTGTGGTATACTATATCCTAAAGTGGCAATTTCAGTTAACGGCTCTATTGTTAGTGGTTTACCGTACTGTAAATAAACACATATGTTATTGGCAATTCCAAACTCCTTGAGCAACTCGCGATCGCTAGCTGTTGGATACGCTAATACTCTGACGATTAAGGCACAAGCATCCTCTCCCATACTCATTTCTAATTGTGGAATCAGGCGCAAAATACTCAGTTGTGCTAACGTGGACCGTAATTCTTCAATTTTTTGACCTAAACGAGGATGTAAAACTTCACAACGATTTAGATCAGCTACAAAAGCGGAGTTGCGTTCCCTGAATCCGATAAGCAATTTTTCTTTAGGTACTACATATTTGACACTAATCCTAGCTTTACGCCTATAACCCCAAGTGTTTGATTCCAAAGGTGCTAAATAACCAAATTCAGGCTGTATCTTAGCAATACGTGTTAATGCATCACGTAAAATCTGTTCTTTAGCCCTAAGCTGTTCCGAGCTGATTAAATGCTGCAAGCTGCAACCTCCGCACTGCCCAAAATGGCTACAGCGCGGGTTTGTTCTGGCAACCGCTGGTTGCAATATCGCCTGAATTCGTCCAGTATCGAAGCGGCGGTTACTGCTTGTGTACACAAAACTCACATGCTCACCTGGTAAGGCGCCATGAATAAAGGTTGCTTTGCCGTCTATGTGCGCCACCCCACGACCATCTTGGTCTAAGGACTCGATAACAACATCGGTAGGTGGTTTTTGTTGCAATTGTAGCCGTTTAGCACGCATTATAGTGTCAACCTTAGGTCAAACATGAGCAATAACACAAGATATCCAAGTGACGATAGCGTCATAGTTAGCACCACGTCTTCTGAACTGGTAATTATGATATAGGAAAGAGCAAAAAATTACCAAGGTTCTGGTTCTTTAGCTGTATTAGCATTATTATCACTAGATGGTAACTTGTTTTTCCCGTTGGCTTTAGATTTAGAACCGGACTCAGTATAAGGTGGCAGCGATGCTAAAGCCTCGGGTGCAAGGCGTACGATACCTGATGAAATAGTTCCACTTAGCAACAATGGTATGGAACTGGAGATAGTCTCCTCATTACGCATGTTCATCATGCCGTTTAGCAGTAATCCATCGCTAATCTGAATTAAACCCGATCCCATTATTAGCCCGTTGCGTAATGGTTCCAGCTTGAACAGCCAATTAGCAGCATTAGTGCGCTCTATGTTCAGGCTAATACCATCAAAAGGGGTTTCTCCACCTGTTGTATCACCAAGGACTGGCTTAATAGTAGGCCCTATCAAGTCGAATCCTAGTGCTTTGCCCTTGGTGATAGTTAACATACCGGTCAAAGCAATACTGTCAGCTAGTGCGGTAAAGTCTTCCGCCCGTCCACTGACATACAATATACCCTCTGCTGCACCAGTGAATATTGGTATTTCAGCCCATACCAGCAATTTAGATATGTCTATATTGTTTAAATTTAATGAACCGCTAACATTCCACTTTCTATCTACCGATAACCAACTTAATTGCATTGTCCCACGCACATTTCCTGCTCCTACTCTCATACTAAATTTACTAAACTCTAATTTATTGGCCATTATGCGACCATGAGCGGTTATATTAGTTAACAACAAATCCTTGTCCCCAGCTCGAAAATGCCAATTTGGAGTTTCCAAATCTATCAATATAGCCTTACCTAACCTGGATAGTTTAACCTTAAGTTGCTGTTGACCATATTTTAAATTAATTTGCCATTTTTCCCCTGGCAGGGAATCTAACAGCAACTGCGGACCATGTCCGTTGTCGAATTCCTCAAAGTATGCTTCATCAATATTTATTGACGGTAGCTTGTATTCTTCTTGAGCGGTGTAATTGCTTAGCATGGTAAATAGCGTTTGAGGATCGAATATGGCCTTCTGAGCATAAATGGAGGTAACTCGATCATTAAACAACCAATAGCCAGGATTTAATGGCAAAGTAACTGATTCAGCCTGTACCAATAGGTTGCCTTGGGTTTTAACCTGAATAAGCTTGGCGTACATGCGTGGCAATGGCAGTAGCTGTATCGACGGGCCTAGGGTTGTTATGGCAGATCCAAATATTGGGGTTAGCCTTGAGGTTATCAAACTTCTTACTTGCTCATCCGATAACAACTGGGGTAATACGATGGCCGTGATTAGCAGTGCCAATATAACCTGTAATGGTCTTGGAATCCTATTGGCTGGAACATCCTGAATTAAGGGCGAATTTAAGGGTTGTTCAGTCATTTTACTATATTCTTTCTAACCATATACTTTACTAGGCAACCATGTAACCAAATCTGGCCACAATATCAGTAGACCTATCACCATGATTTGAATAATTATATAGGGCATTACTCCGAGGTAGATCTCTGAAGTAGTAACTTCAGGGGGGGCTATGCCCCTTAAATAAAATAAGGCAAAACCAAATGGTGGTGTCAAAAAAGAAGTTTGTAAATTAATCGCGAACATGATACCCAACCATATTGGATCTAAGTCCATTGCTAACAGTATGGGACCAACAATAGGTATTACCACAAAGATGATTTCGATAAAATCTATGATAAAACCCAATAAAAACATAACTAGCATAACCACGGTCAAAGCTCCCGCAACGCCACCTGGCAACCCTGTTAAAAGTTCTTCTACCACTTCATCTCCACCGAAGCCACGAAAGACCAGAGAAAATATGGCAGCTCCGATAAATATTGCAAACACCATGCTAGTAACCTGAGTGGTACTACGCATAATATCTTGCAATATAGCCAAATTTAATCCACCTTGTACTGCTGCTAGCCCAAGCGCCCCAATGGCTCCCACCGCTGCTGCCTCAGTTGGTGTTGCTAACCCAGCTAGTATTGAACCTAAAACTGCCACTATCAATACCAATGGTGGAACCAAGGCGGTTAAAAGTTTCCAACCCAATGTTTGCCAATCCATGCTT
>JXSN01000147.1 GCA_001276605.1 Achromatium sp. WMS2 | reverse complement strand
GCGGTGGCAAGGGGGATTGCAAGGGCAGTTTGCAGAAAATTACGTCTAGTTACAGTATAAATGACTCGTTTATACATTTGGAATTTGCCTTGCTATGAAATATATGTTCTTATGTAGATAATTACCGTATAATGGGTATTAATTATATTAAAACATAGTTTTTACCTGCGCCGTATAGCAAGTAGCTAGGGCATGTTGATATGCGTATTATCGTAACTACATATCGTGCGGATATAATGTGTACCAATAACCAAGCAGATGAATATGGACCTTTGTCACCTGACTCAATACCCTTTATGCTAGTTACCACGCTCCAGCGTCCTCATAAGAACATAATACTAATAATATCAGGTATCAACACGACCTAGCAATACCATACATAACAGGTAAAAACTATGTTTTAATATAATTAATACCCATTATACGGTAATTATCTACATAAGAACATATATTTCATAGCAAGGCAAATTCCAAATGTATAAACGAGTCATTTATACTGTAACTAGACGTAATTTTCTGCAAACTGCCCTTGCAATCCCCCTTGCCACCGCAACCGCATTACCTGCTTGTGCCACTGCTACAAATTACACAATACCTATACTTCAACCTGCCAAAATGTGGCAAATACTAGACTCGGTACAGCAAGTTTTATTTCCCTCCGAACCCAATATTCCAGGCGCCACAGAGATTAACGCCATCAATTATTTACGCTGGGTAATGTCCGATCCCAAAACACCTAGTACCGTTAAAGATTTTATTGTTCAAGGTACTAATTGGCTAGAAGATATGGCGATACGCACCAAACAGCAAACGTTTACTGCATTAACCTTGGATGATCAAGAAATTATATTACACCAAATATCCCAAAGTACTGCCGGTGAAGCCTGGCTTGCCACCCTCTTAACCTACATCATAGAAGCCCTATTAACCGATCCAATCTATGGCGGCAATCCCAATGGCATTGGTTGGCAATGGCTACAACATACCCCCGGCTATCCACGCCCCCACGATAATTTAGCCTATAGAACGTTAGGATACTGATGGCCATTGATTACGACATCTGCATTATCGGTAGTGGCGCCGGAGGCGGACCGGTGGCCTACAGCCTAGCGCGCGCTGGATACTCAGTCTTAATCTTAGAACAAGGATTTTTTCCTCGAAATCAAGATTTTTACAAAGACGAAATGGCCACAGCGTTGCGCAAAATTTATACCCCCCAGCCCCAAGACGAACCCCATGTAATTGAATTTCCTGATGCTAACTCCCAATGGAAAACTAACCTTACCACCAAACTTAATTGGAACTTTTGGAATGGCAACATGGTAGGTGGCTCCAGCAACCTAATGAGTGGCTTTTTCCACCGCATGCAACCTCAGGACTTCCGTTTACTCAGTGAATACGGCCCAATTCAAGATGCTAATATCGTAGACTGGCCAATTAGTTACTCAGATCTAGAACCTTACTATACCGCGGTGGAAAGCATTGTCGGTATCTCCGGAACTGTAGCTAACACCACAGATCCAACATTACGCTCTACTGCCAATTTTCCCCTACCCCCAACCCTTGAGCATCCAGTTACTAATTGGTTGGATACGGCCTGTGACCAATTAGGCCTAGTTCCACTTAAAGTACCCCGTGCCATCCTCTCACGACCTACATTAGGCCGCAATTCCTGTGAATACTCAGGATACTGTGGTAGTTTTGGCTGTTCCAGCGGCGCCAAAGGCAGCTCTCGGGTAGCTTTTATCCTCCCAGCACTGGCCACCGGCAATTGCCAAGTCCGCCCGCATTCCAAAGTACAGCGATTACACAGTAATACTCAGGGTAAAATTACTGAAGTTGAATACATCGATGCCACCGGTACCAAGCAATCTGTCACTGCCAAAATTTATGTAATTGCCTGTCAAGCCATCGAAACTTGCCGTTTACTATTACTTTCTACCGGTCCTGCTTTTCCCTATGGTCTAGCTAATAATCAGCAGCAAGTAGGTAAAAATCTAATCTTTTCAGGAGGTGGCACTGGTAGTGGTAAATTTGTGTATGCCGATCTTAGTCCCGAACGTGCGGCGCAACTGCGGGTAATGGGGCCATTTATCAACCGTGCTCTTGATACTTGGTACACCATAAGTGATACCAAGCTTGCCCCGGGGAGACATAAAGGCGGTATTATTGAATTTATGCTTAATCATCCAAATGTTGTTAAGAAGGCAGATAGGGTCAAGTGGGATTCCCAAGGTAAATTGCGGTGGGGATTGGAGTTAAAGCGACATTTAGAAAATACTTTCACCACTAGTCGCTCCTTGCATTTTGAGGTGTTTAACGATTGGCTACCAAACGCCAACTGTCAAGTCATCCTAGATTCTCAAACTAAGGATCGTTGGGGTACACCAGTCGCCCGGGTGCGCATTGGCTATCATCCTTGGGATCTAAAGGTGGGAAATTTCTTAGCTCAAAAAGCACAATTATTGCTAACTCAACTCGGTGCTAAGCATATTCACTCCACTATAACCGGCAGTCCACCGCCTAACCTACAGGCCGGCGGCTGTCGTTTTGGTGTCGATCCAAAACAGTCCGTTCTCAATCCGAATTGTCAGGCTCATGAAGTTGATAACCTGTACATAACCGATGGCAGCTTTATGCCAACTGGTGGCAGTGTTCCTTATACATGGACAATATACGCTAATGCATTACGGGTTGCTGCCCACATAGCCAACCACATATCCAAAAGCTCTGGTGTCCCACTTGAACGTCCTCGGCTGCATTCCCACGCTGGAGTATAGTAACAATTTAGGCAAACTGTTCTTAGCTGCATTATTAGGTGTATAGGTGTATACTCACAATAAGTTCAGGAACCTAAACTTAACCAACAAAATCATGTTAACTATAGCACAGATAACCGCTTTAGCACCAGATCAGGCTTCAGAGGCTGCCGCTCGTAAACTATTAAAACCATCCTTATGGTCCAACTTAGGCGCCAATGATAAAGGTTTATGGGGCGAATGTCAAGGTAGTTCAGCGCGTAAATACCAGGTACTAATCGATCATGTGGATATGGCCTATAAATGCTCCTGTCCCAGTCGCAAATTTCCCTGTAAACATGCCTTAGCCCTACTATTTTTGCAAGTAAATTCACCAGATAAATTTGATTCTAAACCTCCTTCTTGGTTTGAAGAATGGCAAACTAAGCGTAACAGTAAAAAACAAGCTGTCAAAGAGCCTAACACCGCTGTGAGCACTGATCCCGAAAGCAGTGCTAAACAGGCCAAGCGTATAGCCAGTAGATTGAAAAAAATGCGTAAAGGTGCTCTAGAACTAGATCTGTGGATGTGCGACCAGATACGCGATGGAATTGCAGACTTACCCAACCGACCATCAAGTTTTTGGAAAGAGATTGGCGCCCGCATGGTAGATGCGCAAGCACCGGGGTTAACTCGACGTTTGGAAGACTTGGCCTCCCTACTGTACACAGGTCCTGATTGGGCTAGTAAGATTTTAGCGGGATTTGGTCGCATCAAGTTGCTGCTGATGGCCCTAGAGCGCTATGCTCAACTATCGGAATTACAGCAGGCTGATATTTTGGTAGCATTAGGTGTGTCGCAAAATAAGGAGGCAGTAGCCAATGGAGAGCAATTAACTGATACTTGGGTAGTTGCCGGTGTTATAACCGAGGTAAATGCGGGATTAACTGAGCGACGCGTGTGGTTATTGGGCCAACGTTCGCAGCGGGCGGCCTTGATTTTGGATTTTGCCTTCGGCGGCCGCGCTTTCGAACAGATATTTGTAACTGGAACTTGTTTTAAAGCCACGTTAGCCTTTTTTCCATCTAATGCGCCGTTGCGTGCGGTGGTTAGTGAGACTATGGGTGGTATAACTGCGGCTACTGGTCTTCCTATGACGGAGTCTTATACCAAGAATTTACAGCGTGCAACTTCGGTAATGGCGGCTAATCCATTTACTTGGCGCTTGCCTATGGCATTTAAAGGATTAAAGTTGGTCCAAATCGGTGCGGACTGGGGGTTGATAGATGAGGACAATAAGTTATTGTCTAGTCAATTGGTAGAAAGCAAAGTATGGGATTTAGCAGCTATGTCTGGGGGACATGGTATGGCGATGTTTGGGGAGTGGCAAAATGGACATTGGTTGCCTTTGACTGCTTATTGTCACTCGTGGTTAGACTTGGTAGCGGCTAAGGGTTAGCGCCTGATCTTTTAGAGCGCGGGAACTATGAGATATATTGTGGGGACTTAAGGGCGTCCCCAGTTGGGTTTCCATGATGGTGTGTAGGAACCATAATAAAGGTGTTGAGTTGGATGGCCAGAGGCCCATGCTACCCAGCTTTGTTGATATACATCACGGCTACACGCTAGGTAATTGCGCTAATGTATATGCCAACACGTCCTATAGGGTATACAGAATCACAGCTGGTAAGCGGCCCGGGCTATTATTTTCCGAACAATGCGTCTACAAAGTTATTGGCATCAAATGGTTGCAGGTCTTCTAGGGCCTCGCCAACTCCAATAAAACGGATGGGAATACGCAGTTGATGCGCAATCGCAAAAAGGATGCCACCTTTGGCGGTACCATCAAGTTTAGTTACCACAATACCAGTTAAGGGAATGGCGGAGTTGAATTGAATAGCCTGGTTGAGACCGTTTTGACCGGTGGTGGCATCTATGACTAGCAGTACCTCATGGGGGGCATCGGGATCAATCTTTTTCATGACCCTAGCAATTTTAGCTAATTCTTCCATAAGGTTATATTTGGTATGCAAGCGCCCCGCGGTATCGGCAATCAGCACATCTATCCCGCGTGCATTGGCAGCCTGTAAGGCATCAAATATGACGGAGGCGCTATCTGACCCCTGCTGTTGAGCGATGACGGGCACGTTATTACGCTGTCCCCAAACTTGTAACTGTTCTACCGCGGCGGCTCGAAAGGTATCACCGGCTGCCAACATTACCTTGTTGCCTTCCTGTTGCAAACGTTGAGCTAATTTACCTATGGTGGTGGTTTTACCGGCACCGTTAACCCCGACCATTAAAATTACCTGTGTTTTACCTGGTAATGCAGACCGAACCTGAGTTTGGCAGGTGGTTATTATCTGTAATAGGCTAGTACGTAATTCCGTGGCTAATACCGCCGGATCAGTCAGAGCTTCCCGTTTCACCTTAGCGGTCAATTCGTTAATGATACGACTAGTTGTTTCTACACCTACATCGGCAGTTATTAATAGGGTTTCTAACTCTTCTCTCAAGTCGGCATCTATTGTTTTGCGACCATG
>JXSN01000146.1 GCA_001276605.1 Achromatium sp. WMS2 | reverse complement strand
GGGTGCATCATTATCATTTCCATGTGCGTCTAACTTGACCGCCTGGGGATAGCACTTGCAAGCCACAAGAACCACCAGAAAAAACAACTGGTTGTGGGGCGGAATTGGATAGTTGGTTTGCACCACCTAAGACTAGGCCTAGGGTGCGAACGCAAGCGCAAAAATTAGCAGCAGCATTGGCCAGAGTACCAAGAGCATGTCAAGCTATTTTACATGCAAAGCCTTGATAAAAATGGCATAAATTGGAAGCTAGGCTGCATATTTAGCTAAAATATTTAATAAGATCAAAAAATGGGGGCAATAGTCCCCATTTTTGTGCTTGGTACAGATACACACTATATGCAAGTACAACCATTTGGTGCTGATTTAGTTATACCAGGACACACCACATTACGCGTCATGGTCAACGAATTAACTTTAAGCACAATAAAATTTGAAAATCAAGCTATTTTAAAAAGATTGCGCAACGGAACTAAGGTACAAGTTGGACTTAGTATGCCACCTGATAGTCGCACTCCAACCTATGTACGGGTTAATGCAGTACTACAATGCCCGACACCAGCTACTAAAGATGCCGTATTTACAGCCCAATTTACCGATCCGCCAGCGGACTTATTGATTGTTATAGAACGGTATTTAAAGCAACAACAGGCAATTGTTAACCAGATTTTGGATTTGGAAGTTAACCTATCCAATAAAAGATCACAATTAAATATAATATCCATGCAGGCTGCTGGTCAAGAGGCAATTGACCTACTGGATTACTTTTTGGAGCAAGCTGCAAGCACCTGGGCGCGTCAAGAACAGTTTGCTAGCAATGATGTGGCACGATCCTGGATTCAGGATGATGTGTTATATTTGAGACGGGCGTGTAATCGTGATAATTTACCTCAAAAATTGGCCTTGGAGCTCTTGAGATTAAAGCCAAAACCTAAGTCTAATATGTCTTTTAAGTTAACTTTAGTAGGTTATCAGCATACAACTAAATCCTTGGTTACTCAGGATTTGGTTGAAACCCTGAATATTAAATTAGCAGAGCCACTACGCCAGATGCATTACAGGTTGCAAGAGTTGCAATTGGAAGCTACTGGCTTACCATTTGCTCCGCATGAGTTAGTTGCTAGTATTGAGTCCGAACTTACTAAATTACACCTTTCTGATAATGGATTACTACATTGCTTACGGTCCATAGCTCATATTGAGCCCAGATTAGAGAACCTATACTATCACTTACTTGCAGCTTGGGAATCTATGGCGTAGCCAAATCTGATCAATGTATATATTGAGGTATAATTTAGCAATTTAGAGCTGCTATGTAGAAATAGCTAATGAGTGTCTGCGGTGCTTGTGATTCCAAGAACAGATTTTCATGATAATCTAGCACATCCTTGCCAAGCCACAGATGTGAAGGCCGTGGGATTAAGTAGCGTGTTCCTTATACTGCCAAATCTTAACCGGAATTTTCAACTTTAATTTGTACTTTTTTTCTAAAAGTTGGTATATAATCTGTATGAGATATACTATAGTGTTCGGTAGATTATCAAGGTTCTATTATGCACAATACTAACACCATACATGCCAATATTGCCAACATCATGTCCGACCTAATGATGGTATTCCTATTTATTGCTGTGATTTACATGGTAGAACAAGAAGTTATTGTAAAACAAGTTCAGAGCCAAAACCAAGCCGTGGTGGCAATTGCCAAAGCTACTGAACATAGCCAGAAGCAAATTAATCAGGCTTGAAATCAAACCTTTGCGGAAGATTTCAAACGCTGGAATGTGGAATTGCTAGATGACAATACCGTGCGTTTCAAAGCACCTGATGTGTTGTTTGAAACTGGCGAAGATGGACTCAAGGCAGCATATGAAGCCATGTTGCAAGATTTTTTCCCACGTTATGTAGCCATTCTCTATGCACATCGCCAAGTGGTTAAAACAATTCGTATTGAGGGCCATACTTCTAGCAAATGGGACAACGCTACCAATCAACCGGAGAGTTTTGAAAAGAATTTTCGATTATCTCAGGATCGCGCGCGTGAGATTTTAACATATAGCTATCCCGTTATAAAATGACCGATATTCCGCATCAGAAATTATAACCATTTGATAACAATTATATTTGTATTTTTATAATAAAAATAAATATCATTAATAATTAGCAAGTTATATAGCAGCTGCGGAATATCGGACGGGACCATCCAAACCTATATCCAGTAGTATGGGTAGAGAGAAGTGCAACTATACTCTACTCACTTGCTTATTTATAGATTTTTATATTAATTGTGAAATTAGTATTTGAGATTTAAATTAGAGGTTGACGTCTAAAATAGCATAGTATACCATTACAAGTACTCATGAATGTAGTTTATCTTAGATTTGGCAGCTATTTTTTGTGTGATTAATAACCTTAACAGGTGAAATTTATGAAAAAGCTATTAATGACTCTCTGCTTGTTTTTTATTGTATCGTCCGTTAATGCTGCTTCATGCTCTTATGCAGGGGCTGTGGTTCAAGATTATTATGTTAATATACATAATAACAATGTGGAAGCTGCTAGAGATAAATGGATTAGTCCTCCCAGAAGCGTCGCATCATTAGTTAGAAACGTGGAGTGGGTTGCTCGCCTAAATACCAATTTGGGGAGTTGTAATGGGTCTTCAGCCAGAGTTAATGTTAGTGTGATTATAAAAGCCTATGATCGTAGTACTGCTGAACATTGGGTGGGTATGGTGTATCTGAAACAACGTTATGGAGAGTGGAAAATTAGTCGTATGAAATTGCACAGACGCTAGGATTGAATGGCATTATAATAACATTTGAGGCCGTAGGACGGGTGCGTCCCGCCTTTAGCGTTTTGATTTGGTATACCAATCGCCATGGCGGGATTCGCGTTATTGTCTCCCGCCCGCGCAGGCTATAATAAATCATTAATAATAGTCTTAATAAATACTTAGGATAAAAAACATGACCAGCAAACCACGGTCGTTGCTATTTTATTTATCTATAATTTTACTAGTGACTTTGGGAATACGCCAAGCGGAAGCCACATCGGATTCTCCAGAATGGGTAGTACGAAGATTTTACCAATCAATGAGTAATGAAAGCTGTAACGAATTCTTAAAATCACTTCCTAATTACGATAGTAGCTGTTGCCGCAATTTTAAATCACGCATCAATCAAGCTACGAACAGTTTTAGTACTAGTAATCTTTCTCTAGTAGATCTAGATATTAATTATTCGGCAAATTGTGGAAGTGGTCATGTAGTGGGTTGTGTGGTATTGAATAAAATAAATGGTAAGTGGCACCATGGGAATTTTAGAAATTCTACTGCTTGTAGTAGCATAATACAGCCTGACAAATATGCTAGAAGTCCTGGGCAACCTGTAGCGATAATAAATGGTAAATCTGTACTTCCTGAAACTCCAGTCGATTACAACGCTAGACCATATCAACCTACTGAATTACCGACTGTTAATGGTAACAATTCCAGCAATAATGCCAATTTTCGTAGCAACCCAAACATCGACGATACCAGAACATTAAACCAAAATTTACAATCTTGTCCGGTCTATTCTAATCTCAATGGTACGCGTAGAGAAAAAATTATTCGTAGAGATAACCGACGCGGTCGTCCTGATATTCCACATTACAGCTTGGTGCAACAGGTTGAAAATACACGCCATATGTTACAACCTAATCTACGTAATTCAATACGCTGGGTTGATCTTTATGACCCAGAATCTAAAGTTATTGCTTTAACATTTGATCTTTGTGAACAAGAAAATCAAATCACTGGTTACGATGCAGCAATAGTTGATTATTTACGAGAACATAATATTAAGGCTACCTTTTTTGCAGGTGGTAAATGGATGAGCACCCATGCTAACAGGGCTAAACAATTAATATTAGACCCAAATTTTGAAATTGGCAACCACGCTTGGACTCATGGTAATTTACGAGTGATGCGGGGTCAGGAAATGCGCGAACAAATTATTTGGCCCCAAGCCCAGTATATGAAATTGCGAGCAGAAATCGCTCGCGAATGTGGAACTACTGTATTACAAAGTGTGCCATTGGTACCCTCGGTATTTCGGTTTCCGTACGGCACCTGTAATACTGAATCGTTACAGACCTTAGCCGATTATGGTTTAGCAGCCATCCAATGGGATATAGTTACTGGTGATCCGGCAAGACAACAGAATGCCAGTGGAATTGTACGTAGTATTATCAATAATTTAAAACCAGGACGGGGCTCTATTGTCATCATGCATGCCAACGGGCGAGGCCATCATACCGCCGAAGCTTTACCAGTGGTCATCCCAAAACTCCAGCGCCTCGGTTATAGCTTTGTTACTGTTAGTGAATTACTAAAACTTGGGGTTCCACACGCTGTAGAAGAATGCTATGAGATAAGACCTGGAGACAACCGGCGTTATGATCGTATTTTTGGCAAAGGCATTTGGCACTAACAATAATAACTGATCGTTCCCACAATAAGTGGTAATGATTATAAAATATAGGTATGTTAGTTATCCGCCTACTTCGGTAGCCTCCATACCTAAACGCCCCCGGCCTTGCTTATCTATCTCTAAAACCTTGACTTTAACGATATCCCCTTCCGAAAGTTTATCGCTGACTTTCTGTGCACTTTCCTAATAAATCTGAGAGATATACCAAGCCATCTTTGCCCGGCAATATGGTAACGAATGCCCCAAAATCCATAAGCCGACATTCCGCATACCCCAATGCAATGTTTTGATATTTAATAATAAAATTTAATTTTATATTCTATAAATTTTATTAATATATTAATTAAATCAACATATTATTTTGTGGTATGCGGAATGTCGGATGTATCAAAATGCCCTTACCTTTTCTCCCATATGCAACTCCATCACCACCTCCTTTGCCAGGGGAAAAAGAGCCATCTACAGCCCCATATTGCCATTGGATTTCGCCCCTGTTATCTGCCTTTCCTAGTATTCGTGATTGCATTTCCGCCATAGTGCCATCCACCTGCCATCGCTTTAGCCAGCGGTGGGCTGCACTCTTTGATGCCCATGATTCACCGATTGGTACATCGCACCAACGACATCCAGTTATTGTCACCAATTGGGAGGGTTAAAACCTCCGCCTTTAGGCGGCAGCTTTAGCAGCAGTTTTTTGTTGCCATTTAGTGCATGACTGATTATCGACGTAACTTATAGGGAAAAATTTAAGTGACTTCTCCACCGCCTAACGGCGGTGGCTTCGAGTAACGGCTAAAGCCGGTAATTTCGGCTAAAGCCAAGTATTTTCCATCTAAAGCG
>JXSN01000145.1 GCA_001276605.1 Achromatium sp. WMS2 | reverse complement strand
AATACAAGGGGTAACACCTGAAAAGCTAGTATTAAACCGGCGCTAGGGTTAGTAATAGTAAAAGGTTGGGGGCCGCCACCTAAAAATCCAAACACAAAGCTAGTGCCAGCTGTAGCGGCCTTACTGATAGCTGTATTGGCTTGGTTAATAGGGATAAAAATGTTGTGGAATAGTGGAAATTTCAGCAATAGTATGGCTAAGGCTATTTGCATTGCAATACCAGTTATTACCAACCGGGGCTGAATTTTAGATCGATCTTCGCTAATCACCCATGCTAGGATTGGTATTACACACAATCCAATAAGGCTTTGCCACCACATGGCCTGTCCTCAAATATTATAAAATAGTAATTGTTTAGCATATAATTGCGATATATCAATACAGCATGGCAATGGCATGCGGATTCTAACGTTCCTGCACAACTGAGGTATACCAATAACATCAAGGAAATTAAGGGCTGACCGCATCCAAATCTTATACTTTAACTAATTAATAACTAAATATTTTCACTAAACATGCTTAATTACTAATTAAATTTAAATACCGAGCTGCTCCCATAAGGAATCAATGTGGTTCTTGACATCAGCACTCATCGCAATAGGTTGTCCCCAGTGCCTAGTTGTCTCACCTGGCCATTTGTTAGTGGCATCGAAGCCCATTTTAGAACCTAAACCAGAAGTGGGAGAAGCAAAATCTAAATAATCAATCGGGGTATTGTCCACTAATACTGTGTCCCTAATTGGATCCATACGGGTTGTCATAGCCCAGATTACATCTTTCCAATCGCGGGCATCAACGTCACCATCAGTGACTATAATAAACTTAGTATACATGAATTGGCGTAAAAAAGACCAAATACCGAACATAATTCGCTTGGCATGGCCTGGATATTGTTTATGAATACTAACTACAGCTAATCGATAAGAGCAGCCTTCCGGTGGCAGATAAAAATCAATAATTTCAGGATATTGTTTTTGCAGTATAGGAACAAAAACTTCGTTGAGAGCCACACCTAAAATTGCGGGTTCATCAGGAGGACGCCCGGTATAAGTACTATGGTAAATTGCATCGGCACGTCTGGTTAAACGCTCAATGGTCATTACTGGAAAGTTTTCTACTTCATTGTAATAGCCAGTATGATCACCAAAAGGTCCTTCTGGTGCCATATCCCCTGGTTTCAGGTATCCCTCAAGAATTATCTCAGCTGTTGTAGGTATTTGTAAGTCTATACCTACACACTGGCTAATTTCAGTGCGTTTATCACGTAATAATCCAGCAAAAGCATATTCAGATAGACTATCAGGAATAGGAGTAACCGCAGCTAAAGTGGTAGCTGGATCAGCTCCTAAGGCAACGGCAATAGGAAAAGGTTGTTTAGGATGTAATTGTTGCCAATCTCGATAGTCCAAAGCTCCACCTCTATGGGCCAGCCAACGCATTATTACCCGATTATTGCCAATCACTTGCATCCGATAAATGCCAAGATTGTGGCGGGCTTTGTTCGGACCCTTAGTTATGACTAAGCCCCAGGTTATGAGAGGCCCTGCATCATTTGGCCAACAGGTTTGGATTGGCAATTGACCTAAATCGACATTATTTTGCTCGTAAATAACACTTTGACAGGGGGCGGAATGTCTAACTTTAGGTGCCATATCCAGTACTTTACGAAATATAGGCAGCTTTTCCCACGCATCTCTCATACCCTTGGGTGGTTCAGGCTCTTTTAAAAAGGCTAATAGCTTGCCAATATCTCGCAAGGCATCCATAGAATCTGCTCCCATGGCTAAAGCAACTCGCCTGGTGGTACCAAACAAATTAGCTAGCAAAGGTATTTTAGATTCTTTAATATTTTCAAATAATAATGCAGGACCACCAGCTTTCAGGGTACGATCACAGATTTCAGTGACTTCTAACTTTGGACTTATGGGGATTTTTATACGCTTGAGTTCACCAGTACTCTCTAGTTGGTGAATAAACTCTCTTAGATCGTTGTAAGGCATAGATATATTTATACTTCATCATAATAGTAAGAATAGCTCAAAATCATGAGCTTTTATAAAACCATAATTTAGGTGCTGAGTACTTTAAAATTGGTTGGTATGAAGCATTACTAAGGTGCAAGCCTGCAAGGTGAGGCTTTGGTTGGATTGTAATTTATATTCGAGTTCTGGAAATTCACTGCCAGGGTTGAATATAACGCGCTGGGGATGTAGATTGAGGATATCTGCAATCAGAGCTTGCGAGCGAGCCGCACCTATGTACATAGTGAGAGTATGCACTGGTTGGTCTATGTCTCTTAGATTATTTACTACTGTAATACCTTCAATTTCCTTAAGTTTTGGGTGTACCGGAATCACTTGGTACCCCATTTCCATCAGTTCACGTTGAGCTTTGTTGGCGTAACGATCCATTTTGGAACTAGCCCCTAAGATTACCACGCGGTGCTGTTGAGGTAAAAGATTAAGTTTGGGATCAATAACTACTTTAAAATTATTTGCTTGTGGATTCATACGGGTTTATAGGCACGATTAATACAATATAATAATATGTGTTTCTTTTATATCCAGAACTGTAGATGTGATTATGCATTTGCCGTTAACTGGATGGCATGCTCAATGTCTACTGTGACTATTCTTGAAACCCCCGGTTCAGAGGTAGTTACTCCTACCAATTGATTAGCCGCGGTCATAGTAACCTTATTGTGGGTAACAAATACAAACTGTACTTGTTGGGACATCGTTTTAACCAGCTCCACAAAACGCTCCACGTTGGCATCGTCCAGTGGGGCATCGACCTCATCTAGTAAACAAAACGGGGCTGGATTAAGGCGAAATAATGCAAATACCAAGGCTACAGCTGTTAATGCTTTTTCACCACCAGATAAAGAGTGGATATTACTATTCCGTTTCCCAGGCGGGTGGGCCATTATTGTTACACCAGACTCAAGAATATTATCGCCTTTGAGTTCTAAATAGGCTTGCCCACCCCCAAATAATTGAGGAAATATAACCTGTAACTCAATGTTAACACTGCTAAAAAATTCTTTAAACCGGATTTTAGTTTCATGATCAATCTTACGTATTACCTCATCTAAATTGTTTAAGGCATTATTAATATCCGTATATTGATTGTCCAAATAGTCCTTTTGGGTAATCTCACGTTGTAGTTCATCAACCGCGGCCAAATTTACGGCCCCTAAACGTTGCAATTGACGCGTGCTACGTTCCAGTAAACTTTGTAATTCATCAATTGTTGGTAATTCAGACGCAGCAGTCAATATTTGTGCCGGTTCTAGATTATATTCCTGCAATTGAGCTTCTATAGTTCGCATAGCCACAATCAAATCTTGACCGGTGCTTTTTATTTGCTCTAATGTGTTCCTATTCTCAGATACTGTACTTTCCAAATGTAGCCGTTTAATCTCAAACTCTTTGGTATCGGTATCCAATGCGGCTAACCCAGTTTTAGCTTGATTTAGCAATATCTTTTTGGCATCACGTTTAGCTATTACATCTTCTAATTGCAAGCTTAAGTTATCATCTGGAGTTACTAAATTTTCTAAAGAACTTGTAAGTTCAGTTTTTTGGACCCTTTTTTGTTGTAATTGACTATTAAGACGGACACTTGCCGTATCAAGTGCTTGTAATTCTACCTTATGTGTATTTATCTTTAAAACTAAAGCTTGCACTTCCGCTTGCGCATGTATCACAGCTGTTTTCGCCTGATCTAATGTGTCCTGCAATGCTTGACGTTCTGGTGAGATTAAATCTTGTTCAAGCTTGCAAGCTGCTACTTTTTCTTGAGTAGCCTGTAAACTGATTTTAGTTGCAGCCTGTAATTCTCTTAGCTCGGTGTACTCCGTCATCACTTCTGCATGTTCTAAAACTACCTCTTGGTGACGTTGCTCCATATGCTGTAGTTTAGCCTGCTTCATACTGAGTACAGTGCTCAATGCGCTTAATTCTTGAACTAATTCATCTATACTCGCCTGGGTATGACTACGTGCCTCCTCTAATTGCTCTAAATTAGTATAATTTTGCTCGAGATTACTGCTTACAGTACTTAAGTATTGGTTTAATTTTTCAAGCTTAGCATTTAATTCCTTCAATTCTGTGGCTCGTGCCAACATACCAGTAGCTAGATTGTTAATACTAGGAATTTTAAGCCAATTACGGCCTACGCAAATTCCTTCAGGAGTAACTAAAAATTGCTGCGGATTAAGTCCAAACAACGATTATTGATAGAATTACAAAATGTAGATAGCGCAATTTCACAGTTAGAAATGCAATGGCTGCAAGATCAAAAGCAAATTATTGTATTATCCGAAAATTTAAAGATTTATGAAGCACAATTGGCATCCATCCAGGCGATAACCAAAATCGATAGGCAACGCTTAGAACAATCTACCAATGCAATGCATGCTTGGCAGGAACGTTGGCATAAAATTACCACTGAAATTAACCAGTTTAACCAGTTGGCCATAGCCCAGGTAGATAAAATTAGCTATTTAGGACAACAGATTAATAATTTAGAACAGCGTCTTGATAAATTAAATGCCGAATTGCAACGTCTAGATGATAAAACATTGCCACAAGAATTGGTCCAGCTAGAATGGCAACAAGCAAATTGTCAACAATTGTTAACTCAAGCCCGCGAATCCTTAGCTATAGTTACAGTTCAATTACATGAATTACGTGCTAATCAGGCTAAAGGCATTAAACAGCGTGATGGTTTAACTGCTGAATTGCAGGAACTTCAAGTTAACCACGCCGCTTTAGTTGCATTACAACAAGCAGCGGTTGGTTCTGAGGCCGGAAGTTCTATAATAAAATTTATTGAAGATAATGAGTTAAATAAAATACCAACGTTAGCTGAGACTATATCTTTAGATCCTAAATGGCATTTAGCACTAGAAACTGTTTTAGGCCCCATATTACACGCCTATTGTGTAGAATCTATTGATCAATATGCTGTTTCTCTCAATGCCGTAACCACTGGCCCATTGCAGTTATTTGAAACTGATGATACAGGTTATACTGATACCACAATTCCAAGTAGTCTACAAATGTTGGTTACTAGTTCCTGCTCCTTAACCACTCTTTTGGGACATACTGAAATAGCCAGCAATTTAACTGAAGCCTTAGAACGTCGTTTTGGACTTAATCCGCAGCAATTTTTAGTTACTCCTGAAGGAATTTGCGTAGGCCGTAATTGGCTTAAAATTCCTAGTATTAACAATTGTTGACAATTTGCTTGTTGCCATTCTAGCTGGACCAATTCTTGTGGCAATGTTTTATCATCTAGACGTTGCAATTCGGCATT
>JXSN01000144.1 GCA_001276605.1 Achromatium sp. WMS2 | reverse complement strand
TTCGCGGCAGCCTTCTTGCTTTATTAGATGTTGAAAAATGGCAATGGATTGATCTAATGCTCCCATCTGTCCTGCTATGTCATCTAGATATTGATAGATAAAAGCTTTTCTCCAATGCAAGCGAGCCAGATATTCTTGCGTCTTACCTTTTTTACCTTGTGCGATTAAATCCTGAAAAATTTGTTGGGCTGCTTCATACAATACCAAATCTCCAACTGTTTGCCCTTTACGCGAGCTGGCTTGCATAGCAATCATCTTGTCTGCTTCTGCTGGATCACGCCCCGCTGCCAACAGCCCCAATATTAAAAAATGGCGTGGACTGGTCCATTGCACACCTCCTACCCGTCGATCATGCGTTACCTGCAATCGCTCACTAGCTTTTGTCACTGTCGGCTGCGAACGCGAATATGGTTTACCGCATACATTAGGATGTAACTTTATCAATGCCGTAGCTGCATCCTGCAAACTGGGCCAACGCCCATTGGGCTGTTCTTGAAAACAACGTGCTAATACCGCCGCCACTGATGCTGGCAAATGCAACGTCAATTGTTGTGGATTGCGCCGGTACTGTTCTAAAGCTGTAGCCGCATTTTGCCCAGTAGTGGTTGGGGCCTTGCCTACAAACATGGCCAACACACTCAACCCCCAACTCCACTGGTCAGTGTGCCGAGTAAGCTTTTGATCACGATATTGCTCTGGGCTGCAATAGGTCGGAGTAAAACCCGCACCTGCCGTTTGTGTTAAGCCAAAATCCGCTACTTTTAAGATCCCCTCGGCATCTAATAAGGCATTATCTGGTTTTACGTCTTGATGCACATGGCCTAATTCGTGCAAAGCGTGCAATCCCCATGCATATTGAATAGCGAAATCTAAAACTGCCTCCAGAGTACCAATTTTCGGTGTACCTAGCCAATCGTGCAGCGAACCGCCTGGCATGTAATCGGTAAAAATCAACTGTTCATCGCCTACAGTACGCAAGAAACGTAAGGGTAAAATATGCGGATAAGGCGGCAAATCCAGCCACACCTGCAATTCTCGCAAAAATAACTCTTTATGTTGCGTTTGGGTTAAATAGGCACGCTTGACGGCAAAGCGTTGTTCATTACGCATATTCGCCACTAAATAAACCTCTCCCATTCCACCCCGGCCTAAGCTTTTTTCGATGCGAAATTCATCTAGCAAAGTGGCACCAATCTCCCAGGATATAGCACTGCTTGGTGCCTGCTGTTTTAGCTCTGGTTGCTGAGGATTAGATACTGGTTCCTGCCGCAACACTGTACCGTCACCGTCGGACGCTGTGGGTGCTTCACGGAGCACAGTGCCTGTAGCTGTGGGGGCTTCACGGAGCACAGTGCCTGTAGCTGTGGGAGTGGGAGTTTCATTTTGGCGTAAAGTAGTGCCACTGGATACTGAATCTTGACGCAACACAGTTTCAGGAATTGGATCTTGACGTAAGACAGTACTATCAGATGTTGCAGCAGGTTGTTGGCGCAGAACGGTACCAGAACTTCTTATTTTAGTTACCGATGCACTTGCTGCTGCCTCCTCAGCTGCCTTTTCCCTCCAATTAATCTGAGATTTAGTTGCGGGTGTAGTTGCCTGCTGCGCACCCATTTGCTGGCCAAGTTTATGCTTAGTCCGCAGTAATTCTAAGTATTCTAGCAATATTTTTTGCACCCTATGGCTCGTTGTCTCACCATACTTAGCTTCAACGAGCTTTAAAAACCGCTCCATTTGCAATTGATTACACTGTTCCCAAGAACAATTAATCTTGGCTAAAAATCTCTCAAACTCATTAAGTAATTGAATTTTAGAATCGAGATAGGCCAATTCTTGCCTTCTTTTCTGCTCCAAAGCAAAAACAGCAACGGTTTCCGACAAGGTAGTTTGGTAATAAGAATCATCAGGAGTAATCAACACCTTGTTGACACATGCAGGACAAGTAATTCGTTTGCCGCCGTAAGACAATGGCGTATCCGATGTGATAGTGGCAGAGCAAACTGGGCATTGCGAATTAGGCATAAATTACACCCTCAAGATAGTACCTAATATAAACCGGAATTGATAAATATCAAAACTAATCACATCACCGCTGGCCAACTGCTTTGGCTGATGTGCTGCCAAGCGTTTACCATTTACTGATGTACCATTAGCACTATGTAAATCCTCAACTTGAAAATGCCCATCTATGAATTGGATAATGGCATGAGCACTAGAAATAGTCTTTCTATCGATTATCAGATCATTATTAACAGTACGACCAATGTGAACATTGGTTTTATCGAGCAACAATGATTGTGTTAAAATAATATCTTCGCCTGTATTTTCATCTAGCAATTCTGCGCGAGACAATTCGGCAATGGATTTTTTATTACACGGATCTCTCAACGTAGTTCCCATAACCAATTCAAAGCGGAATTGGTAAACATCCAAACTAATTACATCACAATTTGTTAACATCATTGGCTTGTGAGGCTCCACAAGCTTACCATTCAATGATGTACCATTACCACTTTGCAGGTCCTCAATCTGAAAATTGCCATTTATAAACTGAATTAGGGCATGAAAGCTAGAAACGGTGTGCTTATTAATGACGATATCATTGTTATTATCCCGCCCAATGCGCATTGGAGATTTATTCAGGATAATTGGTTGAGTAAAGACAATATTTCCTGTTTTATTTGCATCTATCAATTGGGCTTGTGGTAGTATGACTATATCCGGTGTTCCTTCGCGCAGGTTAGTTCCATTTACTCCTTTATTATTTTGATCCGCTAGTTGTATTGGTTTTGTTGCTGTTTGCGATGTTTCTTTATGTGGTTCAATCTTAATTATTACTTGAGGGTGGCTGGATTCTTCTGGGTCTTGTGGAACGTAGGTGGAATTATGTTTAGAACGATATCCCCAAATAACTCCTAGCAAGGTAGCCAATGCCGTCAGCAAGGCGGTTAATTGGCCCAAAATACCACCCAAAATTTCTGGGCTGGGTAGCGGTGAAGGATCTGGTGATGGTGGTGGTTGCGGAATAGGTGTGGGAGCTGGTTTAGGCTCGGGTTCAGGTTTGGGAGAAGGCAGTGCTTGTATGGATAAGCGGACTATGTTTGCCTTAGCCAAAAGCTCTTGGGCTTGGCTAGTGCGTCCGCGTTTGGTTGCATTAGTAGCCAGGTCTTGATACTTGTCAACAATAGCCGCTAATCCAGCCCGGGCTTCGGTATTCGCTACGTCTTGTTGCAAGATGCTACGATAGCATTCAAAAGCGTTGCCGTTACTGCCGCTGATGAGGCTATTGGTTTGCAGGTATTGCTGGCATTTAGCTAATTCTGCTTTGAAATCAGCGTTAATTATAGTTGGATTGGTATTATCGGGCGGCCTAAACACAAAGCGCCCGTGGATAATACCCTCGAACCACGGCACCTGTGTGTGCTTAGTCTCTTCACTAACCTGGGCTGATACATCTCGAAAGGCATCTACTACTTCAACTCCTGGTCTATCTAGGGAAGTGAGTAAATATTTGGTAAGAGTACCGTTACGCCCATCACCATCCTGCGCCTCTTTGCCTGGCTCGGCGGCGTACAGAATCAAGGTACCTGCCGCAGGCTGCATTTGTGCCAGACCTTGCCGTCTGAATGCCCGCCAACCGCGTTTGAAGGGGTTATTGCGACAAGCATCTAATATCACTAGATTCAGACCGTTACCGGCTTGATTCATGCGATCGAGTAACATCCCCGCATTGACCGTTTTATATTTGACATCCTCCTCACCAAGCAGATTTGCATCTACGGGTACCAAGTAATTATCGCCATTTACTTCTAAACCATGTCCAGCATAGAAAAATACCCCTACCGTATCTTTAACAGTTAAATTGCGAGCAAAGGCATCAATTGCCTCCTCCATACCCTGGCGGTTAGCATCGAGCAATTTGGTCACATGAAAACCAAGCTCGGCTAATTTAGCTGCCATATCGGTAGCATCGTTTACTGGGTTGATTAGGGGCGATGTGGGGTATGCAGCATTGCCGATAACTAAGGCATAGCGTTCATTTGCTTGAACTTGTGGGTATGCAAGCCAAATTGCCGCAAATAGTATTGAAAAGTATTGCGATTTCATTGTTAATTAAATTTGATAATTGAATAATAGTAATGCCGCACGAAGTAGTGCAGTACTGGTTCAATCAGATTGTTGACCATAATACTTTGATTATGATTATAGTACCAAGGTACCGAAAGGTACCGAGGTGAAATTGTTGAATGTACCAATTGAAGTTTATTCGCAACTTGGAGATCGTTGGTGACATTTTGCATTGAAATAAGTCTATTTTTAAGTAATTCAAAAATTGGTTTGGTGTATGGCGCAAAATGTAAGTTATTATTGAGCAAGTCATGTTATTATACATTTAAATAAATATGATTGTGATCATTTTATAGTTATTTAGCTATATAGGAACATCGCTAAGTCTCAGAAGGCGGGTTACAGTGCGCACCTAAATTTCAAAATTTGCACGATTTAACCATGCGCACCTAACCCGCCCTACCGCGCTATTTGATCTACTGGATATTATTGAGCAATCGCTTAACGATCCACTTCAGTTTGGATATACTACTGAAGTATATTTAACCATTTTTCATGTATTATTGAAAAAATATGCAATTATCTTAGTGTAGATTAATGCACAAGTTCTGAAGTAATGTCATGATTCATGGGTTCAATAACAGTAAGTGCCCACCATGGTCCAACACTTTGTTGCCATAGTGCTTGCCAATACCAAGCAGAGCTATCGGTCCAATTGCCACCGTGCTCATCGTAAATGCGTTCGCAAATACTAAGCTTAACCTCATTTTTACTGGCCTCAAAGCAACTCCAGTACACATCCATAATATTTTTAATTCTGGTTTTGGTGACATTATATCCAGCACCACGGTAACATTCGGTAGCCGAATGCACCATTCTAGTGGGCCGAGTTATGTAGCGAACCAAAAGGTTACGTGGACCGGCATCAAAGCGGGCCACAATACCTGGGAAATCACGTAACCAATCTTGCTCCATTTTAGACAATGACATACGAATAAGCTTATAACCGTAAAAATTACCTGGCCAATCCGGAGTTAGTACCAATGAATTTACTGGTTGCGGTTTGCTTACAAATAAACTAATAATCATCGATAGTAGAAATAGCGTAGTAGTGCCGTAACCGACTATTATTGGATAATAATAGGTCCAAAATTTGTTATTATCCAAGGTATCGGACGGTATAACTGTGGCACTAGGATTATTCTTAGCAGTGGGCGTGGCAAGCTTATTCGTATGTCATTGTCTAAAATGGAGCAAGATTGGTTACGTG
>JXSN01000143.1 GCA_001276605.1 Achromatium sp. WMS2 | reverse complement strand
CAAATCTGTTGAGTTATTGTTAATTTTCGCCCTGGTAACTGAGCTTGAATCTCCATATTCAGTGCATCAATATGTGTTTCAATGAATGGTAATGGGGCGATAAAAAACACGGGAATTTCTCCTGTTTCGAGCTAACTTATTCTAGCATATTCTGTCAAATTTTAAAAACTGGATTATCGAGTAACATAATGAGCAGACGCTATAGTACCTTACTAGCTTTTAATCAGTAAAGGCTATTCATTCAGTTTCTAGACAAACTGCAAATATGGAATAGCCACCACATAATGCAGTTAAATTGCATAATAGACCTAAAATACTATCGCATCGCAAAATTAAAATATAATGTGCGTTAATTAAGCATAATCCATGAAACTACTAGAACTAAATTTGGCTGCTTATGGACCTTTTACCAATACCTCGTTGCAATTTAGCACTAAACTACCGCATCTAAATGTTGTGTATGGTGCCAATGAAGCCGGTAAAAGTAGTGCTTTAAGAGGCCTGATTGCATTTTTGTATGGATTTGAAAATCAAACTACTGATGATTTCGTACACCCGTATAAAGACCTAAAAGTTGGAGCCAGTATAGAACTTGCTGATAGAACCAAACTAATTTTATGGAGACGTAAAGGACAAAAAAATACCTTACTAGATAATGCCGGTAAACCCGTCCACGAAGATATCCTACAACCTCTAATAGGCAATGTTAACAAAGTTTTTTTTCAAAACCTGTTTGGTATTAATCACCATAGATTGCGCCAAGGTGGCGAAGAAATATTGGCAGGGGGCGGCAAAATTGGCGAAGCACTATTTTCAGCTGGCACGGGATTTACCGATTTAAATAAGCTCATGCAAGAACTACAAGCTGCCGCTGAAGCCTTGTTTAAACCCAATGGTAAAAATCAACGTATAAATCTATTATGTAGACAACACTCAGATCTAAGACAAACAGTTAAAGATCAAATGCTAAGGGGTAAAGATTGGCAATCTCAGCAACAGCAATTAGAGCTTGACCAAGACCGCATTGCTGCCATTAACCAAACACTACAATCAAATCAAATTGAACATAATAGATTATCACGTATTTTACAAGCATTACCCCATAGCGCTCGCCATTATCAATTGCAACAAGATCAATCCCAACTAGCTAGCGCCAGAATACTCCCGAAAAATTTTACTGCCAATAGAATCAAAGCCATGGAGCTACTCAGTAGTGCCAGGCGCGAATTGGCAATCAGACAACAAGAGTTAGCCCGCATAAATTTTGAATTACAAGCTCTTAATATTAATTCGCAGCTTTTAGATTTTAGCACTGAAATTCAAAGATTATTTCAGAAATCCGGAGAATTTACCAAAGCCAATAAAGACTCATCCGTGTTGCTAATAAATGCCGAGTCGCAGGAAGCAACAGCGCTAGAATTTTTGCGTGAAATACGCTCGGATCTTACTTTAACCCAAGCTACAGTAGAGCTGGATCTATCCAAAGCGCAACGGGACGGTATTCGGGAATTAGGAAACCAATATGGATCCATAACCACTGACTTAGAAAACGCTAAATCTAGGCAATTTTCAATAATATCAGATTACAATAGATATTGCGCCGAGTTAGATTCTTTGGATTTAGCTATCGATACTACTGCGTTAAAACGTATTTGTATTTATGTACAAAAATTTGGTAACTTGGAAGAACGTATTGCCAGCATTGAAACCAAAATCAATCGTGATCATATACAAATAAACTTTGAGTTAAAAAAGATTGCGGGAATTTGGTCCAATGATCTTGAACAGTTATTGCAGCTATCTTTACCAATACTCACAACTATAGAACAATTTCAAGAATATTTCACAGAATTATCCGCACAGCAACGTACCTTAAGTAACGAATTAAAAACAGCTAAACATGAACTAGCCCATGCAGTACGTCAATTAACCCTTTTGGGGCCTGATGACAGTATACCAACTGAAGCCAAATTACAAGAAGCGCGTCTACACCGAGACACAGGGTGGCGATTAATCAAAAAAAGATTGATTGGAAAACCAGATATTATTGCAGAACAAGTCTTTACTAACCTAAATTCGCTGGAAATAGCTTACGAACAAAGTATCATGATGGCGGACAACATAGCCGATCGCCTACGTCGTGAAGCTGTCCAAGTTCAACAACAAACTCAAGCCCAAGCTGACTATACCTATTACCAAAATATCATTAATAGTTTATCCCAAGAACTGGCTAAAATCGAGGAATTACGACTGAAAAAACAGGAAGATTGGCACGACTTATGGGCATCATTAGGTATTAAATACGGATCTCCCAAGGATATGCACATATTCCTAGATCAGGTAGATAAAATACGTTTAAAGTTCTATAACACACAAGAAAGTGTTGTGGAACTTAGGAAGCTTGAAGAATTGCATTCTGAGCTACTTCGTAAGCTGGATGAACAACTAACGTTACTTCAACAACCCACAACGCCACAAGAAACTTTGCAAGTAAAGTTAGAGCGTGCTCAAGCCATAGTTACTAATCAGGAACAAGTGCAACGGCGTCGTCACGAACTTGAGTCTAAACGGCAGCATTGTATACATCAAACCGATAAAAATGAGCAATTAATTTCTGATCTTGAAAGAAAATTATCCACTTGGAAACAACAATGGATCAAATTAATCTCCATACTAAATTTAGATGCTGATAGTACACCAACTCAGGCCAATATAGCCTTAAGCCGCATAGAAGATATGTTTAAGGCACTACGGGATGCTGCTAGTTTACGCAAACGTATTCGAGATATTGCCCAAGATGGAGTTATTTTTACAGCTGAAGTAGCACATTTATGCTCACAAATAGCGCCAGATTTACAATCACAATCCCCTTTAAACGCCATAACCACACTCAATTATCGGTTACAAGAAGTTTATGGTCTGATCTCCAAAAGGGAAGTGTTAGACGTTAATTTACAAGAACAATACAAACGAATCACTGAAGTAAAATTGCTACATGATAGTGCTAAGAACAGTCTCGATTTGTGTTTACAAGAGGCCGATTGCACTAGCTACGAAGATTTGGCTGTGGTCGAAGCAAGATCAGCACAACGTACAGAAATTGAAAATAAAATAGCAATTAACAACAACCTGTTGATTGAACATTCAGGTGGTAAAACAGAGATTGAATTTCTATCAGAAATTGCAGCTGAGAATGTGGATACCTTGCCTAGTCGCATTGAAAGTTTGCGCCAAGAAATAGAGGCATTGGAGGTTGAACGTTTAGATTTACGGCAAAGTATTGGTGATAAAACAGCAATTTTAAGACAATTTGAAGAACCTAGCATTGTAGCACTCAAAGCGGAAGAGATGGAACACACCCTAGCGGCCTTGCGCAATGCTGGCGAACGGTATATTAGGCTAAAGCTAGCAATTGCGGTTTTAGAGCAGCAGATCGAAAATTATAGGCAGCTCAACCAAACTCCATTGTTGATCGAAGCTAGTCGTATCTTTTCAGCATTAACTTTGGGTAGCTTTTCTAGGTTGGAATCCACCTTTGTTAACGACGGCAAACAAGTGTTATGTGGTTACCGTAATCACACCCAGGCATTACCCATAACAGTGGAAAATATGAGCGATGGCACCAGGGATCAATTATTTTTAGCATTACGTATAGCCAGCATAAAACATCATTTTTCCCATACTGAATCTATACCCTTAATCGCCGATGATATTTTAGTTAATTATGACGACGAACGCAGCATGGCAACCTTACGCCAATTACTAGATTTATCCAATCACACCCAAATAATCGTATTTACACATCATGAGCATATAACCCAGTTAGCCACTCAAGCCCTGGGCCAAGCAAACTGTTCCATATCTAACCTAAATTGACCATAATCAAGTACTATATGAGCATATTTTTAGCAAGTTTGTAGCCAATAGCTCATATAAGCGTAGACCTGTCATAGACTCAAATATAGCCGTTTTGTGTTTATGGTTTATAGCTACCAGTATATGATTTTTAGTTGCTGCATATTACGCAGGCGGGATCCCTAGGTACGGTTAAAGTACGCCAACTCATGTTTAGCGCATTAAATAACAATAATTTACCAGCTAACGATTCGCCATAGTTGGTTAAAACCTGTATCGCTTGCAGGGCTTGTAAACTGCCTATAACCCCTGGTGTTGGTGCTAACAAGCCAGCGCGACTGCAATCGGTAGACGGATCATTGATATTTGGATACAAGCACTGGTAGCATGGTCCTAACCCCGGTAACACGGTCATAACTTGGCCGTCCCATTGACCAACAGCGCCCGCCACCAAAGGGATGCCAACCTGTACGCAAGCTCGATTTAAAGCAAAGCGGGTGCTAAAATTATCTGAGCAATCCAGCGCCACATTGGCTTGCTTCAGCTCCGTTTCTAACTCTTCGGGTGTTAGCCGATAATCTTTGGTTATAACATTACAGTCTGGATTAATACCAAGTAGCGTGTGCTTAGCAGAAATAACCTTGGGAGTTCCAATAGTGGTGTGGCGGTGAATTATTTGACGTTGTAGGTTAGATATGTCAACGTGATCAAAGTCAACTAAAACTAAAGTACCAACACCAGCTGCCGCTAGGTACATGGCAACTGGCGACCCTAACCCTCCGACACCAATGATTAATGCCCGCGCTTGCAATAATTTTTGCTGGTTCGATATCCCAAAATGTGGCAGCATAATCTGGCGTTGGTAACGCAGTCCTTGTTCGGAATTCATATCCTCTTACTGTTCAAATAGTTCAACCAGCTATGCAGTTACAATTTGAGTAACTACCTGGATATATTTGTACTATCTTCACATTGCTGTTGACATCCAGAACAATTACCTCCACAGCCCGCCCCATCTTCCTTAAATGGACCTAACTCCGGATGTTTGACGGCAAAATCGCGAGTAACTTTTTGTGTTAACAACCAACCTCCAAGCAATAGAAATACTAAAATCGGCGCTACAATAAAATCAACCATTGGAGCCTCCTAAACCAGCAAAGCCCATGAATACCAGGGAGAGTAAACCTGCTAACATTAAGGTAAGTGCTGTACCTTGACTTACATCTGGTACATCAGATAGTTCTAATTTCTCACGCAATCCGGACATTAACATTAAAGCTAAAGTAAAACCGGTACCTCCACCTATGCTGAAGACCAAACTTTGGTAAAAATCATAATTTCTGTTTGTCTGAAATAAAGCAATACCTAATACGGCACAGTTAGTGGTAATAAGTGGTAAATAGATACCCAAAGCCCTGAATAGGGCCGGGCTAATTTGTTTGATTATCATCTCTACCACCTGGACTACTGAGGCAATAACTGCAATGTAACAGATTAATCTTAAAAACTCTATATTCAAGTGTACCAATAACCAATTGACACCGTAAGCGCAGATACTGCTAATTAACATCACAAAGGTAGTAGCTAATCCCATATTCCAGGCTGTCGCCCG
>JXSN01000142.1 GCA_001276605.1 Achromatium sp. WMS2 | reverse complement strand
TTGATAGCTGCATTTCTATTTATGTTTACCCTGGTGTTGGCGGCCAATCTTTTTGCGGATGTGGTACGCGATGCTCTGGATCCTCAATTGCGTTAAGTTGATGTTTTATTCGAGAAACTATTGAATTGCCGTAGAGTTTTTTTGTAGATAAAAATGAGAATAATTAACATGAAAAATATGTCTCGCCATTGGTCATTATTGTGGTTACTGCCGACGTTAATGTCACTAACGTTGGTCCAGGCTGCTGAGGTTAATAAGCTGCAGCCGGTAGCTAGTGAGCAAATGGCGAAGATAGCCATGATTGTAACTGGTATTGTGGAGCGCTACCATTATAAGAAGGTGCCATTGAACAATGCACTTTCGGCGAAGGTTTTAGCTAGATATTTGGATATGTTAGATCCTAATCGCAGTTTCTTTTTACAATCTGACATAAATTCCTTTGCTGTATATAAAAATAGTCTGGATGATTTTTTACATAAGGGAAAAATTCAGCCCGCTTTTACTATGTTTAATGTTTATCGTGAGCGGGTGCAGGAGCGGGTTAGTTATGCGCTATCCTTGTTGAAGTCTGATTTTGACTTTACCAAGAATGAGACCTATGTGTTTGATCGCAGTAAGGAACCGTGGTTAACCAGTACCAAGGAGATGAATGAGAATTGGCGCAAGCGGGTTAAAAACGATTTTTTAAGCCTGCGGTTAGCTGATAAGAAGGATAGTGATATTCGTGACACATTGATTAAGCGCTATCAGGGGCTGGAGCGGCGCATTAACCAGTTTGATGCTGAGGATATTTTTCAAACCTTTATCAATGCCTACACTCTAAGCATCGAGCCGCATACTGGTTATATGTCACCTAGCACCTCGGAAAACTTTGATATTAGCATGCGCTTATCCCTAGAGGGCATAGGTGCGGTATTGCGCTCAGATAATGAGTTTACCGTGGTACAAAGCGTGGTTGAAGGCGGTCCGGCAGAGTTGTCTGGACAAATTCATACCGGCGACAAAATAGTGGGTGTGGCCCAAGGTCTTGATGGCAAAATGGAAGATATCGTAGGCTGGCGATTACAGGATGTGGTAGATAAAATTCGTGGCCCCAAAGGTTCAGTCGTACGGTTAGAGGTTATTCCACATGGCCTGACTGGTGCGGTTAAACACAAGCTGGTTACCATAGTCCGCAATCAAATAAAATTAGAGGATCAAGCTGCACGTAAACTGGTAATCCAAAATCTGGAGGGGATGGGTAAAACTAAGATTGGCGTTATTATAATCCCTGGCTTTTACAGAGATTTCCGGGGTGAGTCTAGCGGCGACAGAAATTTTCGCAGTACTACTAGGGATGTGGAGCGGTTATTAGACGAGTTAAAGAGTGAAGGTGTAGATGGCATTGTGATTGATTTGCGCGATAACGGCGGTGGATCTTTATCTGAGGCTACCTCTCTTACGGGATTATTTGTAGGCCGTGGTCCGGTAGTGCAGGTTAAAGACAGTTTCGGTAAAACTGAGGTTGAGCGTGCGTCTGATCGCACTGTGGCTTATGCCGGTCCTTTGGCAATTTTAGTAGATAGCAATAGCGCCTCGGCTTCAGAAATTTTTGCCGGTGCCATCCAAGATTACAAGCGTGGGATAATCATTGGCGAGCCCACATTTGGTAAGGGTACAGTGCAAACACTTGTCGATTTAAATCGTTTTTCACCAGGGGCTGGTAATATGGGTAAATTACGCTTAACCATGGCCCAATTCTTCCGAGTCAATGGTGCTAGTACTCAAAACCGTGGTGTCATACCTGATATTGCCTTTTCATTCAGTCACTATAGCAAAGATCAACGTGAAAGTTCTCTAGACAATGCCTTACCTTGGGCCAAGATAGCCCCAGCGCGTTATAAGATTAAAAATGATGTTAATCCCAAGTTATATCCCAGGCTGCGTGCTTTATCTGAGGAACGGACTAAAAAAGACGTGGGATTCGTCATGCTAGATCATCAACGCCAATGGCTTAAAATTCTTGAGAATAACAAGATGCTGACTTTAAATGAGAAGCAGCGCCGGGCCATATCTGGTGAGCAGGAAAAGAGTCTTAAAGAGGAGCGGCGCCAGTATTTGCAATCAGTGGGAATTAAGAATCCCAAGCCACAGGATGAAGAAGATCCGGACTCGGTGGTAAATGAGGATGAACGCAAAGCGATCTCTCAAATCCAGTTAAATGAGGCAGCACGCATCTTGACTGACCTTATAACTGTCACCGCTAAATGATGGATATAAGCTAAAATCAGTAGGCGGCGCATTCGCACTTTGTAGGAATATAAGTTTAAGAGGCGCCGCTGCCCATACCAATATGCTATCAAGGATTTCCCATGGGCTTTAAATGCGGGATAGTTGGCTTACCCAATGTTGGTAAATCAACCTTATTTAATGCGTTAACTCAAGCAGCTATAGCCGCAGAAAATTATCCGTTTTGTACTATAGATCCTAATATCGGCCTGGTACCATTGCCTGACGCACGGGTAGCAGCATTGGCAGCCATAGTAAACCCGAAACAGATAGTATTAACCAGCGTGCAGTTTGTGGATATCGCTGGCTTAGTTGCTGGTGCCTCAAAGGGCGAGGGATTGGGAAATAAGTTTTTAGCGCATATCCGCGAGACTGATGCCATAGCCCAGGTGGTGCGTTGTTTTGAAGACCATGACATCACCCATGTTGCGGGTAAAATAGACCCTGTATCTGATGTTGAAATCATACATACTGAGTTGGCCTTAGCTGATCTAGACACAGTAGAACGTGCGTTGGAGCGTGCGGAGCGTCAAGCAAAAACTGGTGATAAAAAAATTTTAGCCCGTAAATCCGCGTTGGCAACAGCCCAATCCCACTTGAGCCAAGGCCTGGCCTTACGCCACGCCAGTTTTAGCCCGGAGGAGCGTTTAGCCGTAAGTGATTTGGGTCTTCTTACCCTTAAACCCAGCCTGTACGTGGCCAATGTGGCCGAAACTGGTTTTATCAATAATCCGTTTCTAGATGCGTTACGCCAACTAGCCCAGCGCGAACACGCAGAGGTGATTCCTTTGTGTGCCACGATGGAGGCGGAAATTACCCAATTAGAGCCAGCGGACAGACTAGCATTTTTGGCGGATATGGGACTTCAAGAACCTGGTCTTGACCGCCTGGCCCAAGCCGGGTATAGACTGTTGGGTCTAGAAACCTTTTTTACCGCTGGTCCCAAAGAGGTACGTGCCTGGACTATACCCGGTGGCTCTACTGCGCCGCAAGCTGCTGGTGTGATTCATAGTGATTTTGCACGTGGTTTTATTCGTGCTGAGGTGATTTCATTCGAAGATTTTATTACTTTTAAGGGCGAACATGGCGCTCGCGAATCCGGACGTTTGCGTTCTGAGGGTAAAGACTATATCGTACAGGATGGTGACGTAATCCATTTCCGGTTTAATGTTTAATAAAACAGTACGCGAGCTCATTACCCTATACTGTCAATAAGGATCAGATGAAATCGTTTCTAAAAGATCGATTGCAGTCGTTAGGGATTATTTTGGTGGTAGTTGCGGCTTTTACCGGGACGTTTAATGTTTATGTCTTCTACCATCAAAAATCCCATCTCATCGCTGATTACAATGCGGATATCCAGGCTGATTTAGAGGCTATTCGCCTCCTGGTATCTGAGGTTTTAACCAATGATTGTTCGCAAAACTTGGATAAAATTTTTAAACTATGGATTACTGGGCACCGTCAGACTATTGCCCTTGAGGTAGTTCTTGATACTAACCAGGTATTATTCTCCCATAATAAGGGTGAAGATAAATACAGTATATTTGTAACTACAACTGCTCAATGCCCTAAGCATCAGGTCCGCATCGCTCTAGCACGTAGTACTATCTATCTATCCGCTATATTGAGCAATCTGGGCTACGACCTTGCTCTGCTCACCCTTTCCGTAACCTCGGTAATGGGATTTGCGTTGTGGCTGTTGCTATTTCGCTGGCTTATCAATCCAATGCAAGCCGAAATCCGCCGTCAAACGACATTACTCCGGGATACAGTTGCGTATACCGAAGAATTATTTAATGCTATGAAGACCCATATAGCAATTCTGGATAGCAACGGTATTATCATCAGTACTAACAAGGCCTGGCAAGTGTTTGCAAGTAATAATGGTTATCAAGATGATCCGGCGATGATTGGGCAATCCTACGTCTTGATGGCCAAAAATCTCTATCAATATGGTAAACACGAGGCTTGGGAGGCTAAAATTACCGAGTTAATACTGGATTTACGTATCCAGTATACCTGCGAGTATGGATGTGTAGACCGGGGTAAAAAATGCTGGTTTATCATGCGGGCCCTGCCTGTGCCACGCAGTTCACCACCGTTGCTAATAGTTACGCACGAGGATATCACAAGTATAAAAGAGACTCAGCTTGCCCTATCTAGCAGTGAAAGTCAACTTAAGCAAATCAATAAGGTATACCAGGCTCTCAGCGCGAGTAATATTCTGTTGTCTAAAGCTAAATTGGAGTCCGAATTGGTGCAAGGGGTGGCCGATATCATTTATGCCAATTGTGAAAATCTTGCCGTGTGTATTGGATATATCTCGGAAGCTGCAACGCATCAACTCGAAATCATGGCATTTAAAGGTTTTAACCAAGGCCAAATGGATAATCTAGCTCACTCGTGGAACGATCATACACTAAACCATATGGTGGCTAAAACAAGTATTCATGAGCAACGCCCGGTTATATTTGATAATTCTCATGGTACTGCCCTAACCTTAGGCTGGTGCGAGCGAGCAGGTTCACCTAACCCCAGCGCCTGCGCTGCCTTTCCCCTACTATATGAGAATCGCTGCCTAGGAATTATACTTACCCACTCTGATACCCGCGCTACTTTCTCTAAGCAAGAGATTCTACTGTTTAACGAACTGGCTACCAATCTAGCCTTTGGTATTCTCGCCTTGCGCAATCGCCAGGAAAAGGAACAAGCTATTCAGGCATTAAACCAATTGTCTATAACTGATAAATTAACCCAAATTTACAACCGTGCTAAGTTGGATTGGGTTCTCGAAGACCAAGTTAAACAGTTTCGTATGCACCATCAGTTTAATTTTTCTATTATACTTACTGATATAGATCATTTTAAACGTGTCAACGATACTTACGGTCACCAAACTGGTGACCAGGTCCTAATTCACTTTGCTTCCATAATCAAAGACAATTTGCTCAGCGGTGCTAAACTTCTAGCTAACAAGTTATGTCACGTCCTGTACGCCAGTACCATAGAAACCGTAGGCAAAATTACTGCTAGTTTTGGAGTTGCCGAATTTATTTCTGAGGACAACGTAGACAGCATCCTAGGACGCGCTGACCAGGCGCTATACAAGGCCAAGGAGTCAGGCCGCAATACTGTAGTGGCTGCTGACAAATAATTACCCAACCTGGATCTAGATAGAGCACCAGCTGCATGAAGCAAATAGCACGGCT
>JXSN01000141.1 GCA_001276605.1 Achromatium sp. WMS2 | reverse complement strand
TGATCCTGAACTAAGTTTATCCGGTGGCGCTATACCAGGTTGGGATGTATATCACTGTAGTTACTATTTTCAACAATTACAGGCTTTAGCTGCTCACTATGAATTCAGTCTAGATCGAGCGTGGAAACAATTGTCCGATAAACATAAAGAATTAGTCTTGTATGGCAGTGATCAAACCATTACCTTTACTTATATAAGTGATAATGGATTGACAATGACTAAGCAACAGGCTTTTGAGGGTATAGTAAATAACTACAATCGCCGCTATCGAGAAACCAAGTCTAGCGTAGTACGCGAAGAATTAGGTAAATACCTTACCAATCAACCCTGTCCTGATTGCAAAGGTACCAGATTAAATAGTGTTGCTAGGCAGGTACGAGTGGCCGGAAAAACCATTACTGAAATTAGTTGTTTACCTGTAGGCCGCACTCTAGAATTATTTAACAATATGCAATTACTAGGTACTAAGGGTGAAATCGGAGCTAAGATTATTGTAGAATTACGCCAAAGATTACAGTTTTTAGTTAACGTAGGCCTAGATTATTTGGCCTTAGAGCGCAGTGCTAATACCCTATCCGGTGGTGAAGCACAACGCATTCGCTTGGCCAGCCAAATTGGAGCTGGTTTAGTCGGAGTAATGTATATTCTAGATGAACCGTCTATAGGTCTGCATCAACGTGATAATAGCCGTCTATTGGCAACTTTAACACAATTACGAGATTTAGGGAATACTGTAATTGTGGTAGAACACGATGAAGAGGCTATCCGGACTGCGGATTTAGTCGTGGATATGGGGCCGGGGGCTGGAATTCATGGGGGCAACATAGTAGCCATGGGCACTGCCGATATGATTGCTGCCAATCCCACATCGTTAACCGGTTTTTATTTGGCTGGTAAATCTGGGATTAAACTAAATCCTGCCGTCTCTGCCACTGCTCCTAAACAATGGATCAAGTTGTGTGGTGCCCATGGACATAATCTGAAAAATTTAGATTTAGAAATTCCTCTAGGTTCCTTATGTTGTATCACTGGAGTATCTGGTTCCGGTAAATCCACTTTAATTAACGATACTTTGTATCCATTAGCGGCTAATTGTTTGAATGGTGCTAAATTACAAGTTGCCCCACATACTTCTATCACAGGCTTGAATTTACTTAAGATGGTCATTGATATTGATCAAAGTCCAATCGGACGCACTCCACGTTCTAATCCGGCAACCTATACTGATTTATTTGTGCATATTCGAAAACTATTTGCCCAAATACCTGAAGCAAGATCACGCGGTTATAGTGCGGGAAGATTCAGTTTTAACGTCAAAGGCGGACGCTGCGAGGCTTGTGCTGGAGACGGGGTTATGAAGGTAGAAATGCATTTTTTACCAGATGTGTACGTATGCTGCGATGTATGTCAAGGACGGCGTTATAACACTGAAACCCTGGATATTCACTACAAAGGTTATAGTATTGATCAGGTATTACAGATGACGGTGGAGGAAGCCTATGAATTTTTTATGGCTATACCGCAATTAAAGCGGAAATTGAAAACTTTAATCGACGTAGGATTGTCCTATATTCAGCTGGGGCAAAACGCTACTACTTTGTCCGGTGGTGAAGCGCAACGTATTAAACTGGCTAAAGAGCTATCTAAAATAAGCACTGGTAATACATTGTATTTATTAGATGAGCCCACGACAGGATTACACTTTCAGGATGTAGAGCGTCTGTTGACGGTGTTACATGAATTACGAGACCGTGGTAATACCATAGTTATTATAGAACATAACTTAGATGTAATCAAAACAGCGGATTGGATTGTTGATTTGGGGCCTGAAGGTGGGGAGCGTGGGGGACAAGTTATTGCGTCTGGTACTCCAAAGCAAGTGTCACGTGTGAAAGGGTCTTTCACTGGCCAGTATTTAGCGCCTTTGTTGCGTTAATATGATTGGTTAGTACCAATACGTCAACTTTGGTTCAACAATTCAGATAAATCTATGCCGTTTTATGCAAACTTTTAGCTAGTTGAGATTCGGCTGAACAATTTCCCCCCCACCCTAATTTAGCCCTCAATAGGCGATAGTGATCATGCCCTTTAGGGTGTAAAAGACGTACAGGATTAGGTGCGCGTTTTACCAGAAGGTACTCATCCGGGGCTACAGGGCGATCGTTTTGGCCATCACAGCTAATTCCGACGTGAGGGGCTTTGTCCCTACATACGTGTACTTCTACACGGCTATCAGCGGATACCACTATCGGGCGATGGCTTAAGGTATGTGGGCAAATAGAGACTAGAACCATGGCGTTCAACGCTGGGTGTAAAATTGGGCCGCCGCTGGATAGGGCATAGGCGGTAGAACCAGTGGGTGTGGCTATTACCAAGCCGTCTGAATGTTGAATATTTACAAAATTACCGTCAATGTGAACCTCAAATTCTACTACTCTGGGGGTATTCCATTTATGAATAACAACGTCATTTAATGCTAGTTCCGGTTTGTTGTTAAGTGGTGTGGTACCTACATAAGCTTCCAGTAAAAATCTGTGTTCTTCTTCAAATTCACCGGCCAATATCTGAGTTACTGCTTTATGCATTACCTTAGGTGAAATATCAGCTAGGAAGCCAAGACGCCCCATATTTACACCTAATAACGGTACGTTCAGGGTAGATAGTACCCGCGCTGCCCCTAATATAGTGCCGTCGCCACCTACCACAATTATAAGGTCGCTATTACGCGCTAGTTCTTTTAAGGCGCAATTTAAACAGGCTCCAGTTTCTATCATTTCGTGGGTATGCACAGCTGCTGTTACTTCCACGCCTTGATCTAACAAATGACTAGCCAACGCATCTATGGTCGGTTTTAGATGAGTATCGTTGGATTTACCAACTATGCCAACTTTGGCAAATACAGTGCTCATTATCTAATGGTGGTAACTGTAAAATTAAATAATTATTGATGAATGTACGGGGTTAGAAACTGAACCTTATTCTTTCACATTTGTAAGGCTTAGACTATTGTGAGTTGTTATGCATATCTACGATATTAGGCTATTTCTAAAAAAGTTTATACTGAAACTAACAGGTCAATCAAAATCTCCTTCGTTGGTAAAGATGGATATTGCCTCAATCGAGACATTACTATTTGCATAGCTAAGCCAACTTTGAGAGCGATATTTCTTAGTTGTAAACTTGTTGACACAACCTGGCAACATGATGAGTTAGTTCATAAATATTAATTTTTTAGTTAAGTTTGGCGTTGCATTTATAATTTACATGCTTTAACTAATGGTAATTTTACTCTAAAATCCTATAGAGTTTAGCCTACGGATCCTTTTTAATTGCAGTATTAACTTACAACGAAACCGTAACATGTTACAATTAAACTAGCACAAATGGACCCAAACTACCACAGACTAAGCTAGAATTCTTGGCAGTTCGTAAAAACATTGTTTCCATTATAGTAAAGGATATGGTTCCATTCTTAGCTATACGAAAAAAATATATGTATTACCAACATATTAGGTTTTGTTACCTTAATTTTAACTAAAAACCAACCTTAAGGAATAAATTTTGTCACAACCACAACCATCATTAAACTACAGTGCCGCCGGAGTCAACATCGATGCTGGGATGGAGCTTGTGCAACGCATCAGTCCCATGGCTCAAGCTACTACTCGTACTGAAGTTCTAGGTAATCTGGGCGGCTTTGGTGGCATGTTTGAATTATCGTTACAAGCATATCAAAATCCCGTGCTAGTATCTAGTACTGATGGCGTGGGTACCAAGTTAAAGCTGGCTACTTTACTGAAAAAACACGATACTATTGGTATAGATCTAGTTGCCATGTGCGTTAATGACATTGTAGTTAGTGGAGCTGAACCGCTATTCTTCCTTGATTATTACGCCACGGGGCAGCTTGATGTTGCCGCGGCGACCGAGGTTATCCAGGGTATTGCCACTGGCTGCCAACAATCTAATTGCAGTCTTATCGGTGGTGAAACAGCAGAAATGCCTGGTATGTATGCTAAAGGCGATTACGACTTAGCTGGTTTTGCGGTAGGTATAGTTGAAAAATCATCTATATTAGGCAAAACCAAAGTAACGCCTAATTCCCGGATCCTGGCTCTTGCCTCCTCCGGCCCTCATTCTAATGGTTACTCCCTAATACGCAAAATCATAGATCTTACCAATCCTAACCTCAACCAACCTTTAATACCCAATGGCCCCTTGTTAAGTGACTTACTTTTAACACCTACCCGTATCTATGTAAAATCACTACTTACTGTAATTAAAGAGCTAGAAATTCAGGCTTTAGCCCATATAACCGGCGGCGGTCTTACTGACAATATACCTAGGATCTTACCGGATAATACCAAGGCGGTGATAAATCTTGATAGCTGGCAAATGCCATATATATTCCGCTGGCTACAAAGCAGTGGCAATATAGATCCAGCGGAAATGTTACGCACCTTTAACTGCGGGGTAGGCATGGTTGCAATAGTTCCAGAGTCGGTATCCGAACAGGTCAGTACACGCTTGACCGCACTTGGCGAGCAGGTATGGGATATAGGTTGGATAGAATCAACTAGTATTACTTCCCCTCTGGTAGAGTTTAGGAACATATTAGGATGATCCAGCACCCGTTGCCAATAGTTGTACTGATATCTGGGACTGGTAGTAACCTTAAAGCAATTATAGAGCAAACAATCGCTAGAAATTTACCTATTGTTATACAGGGAGTGATCAGTAACGAACCAAATGCCCTGGGGTTAAAGACCGCGCATCAGGCAGGTATTGCTACCTATGTTTTAAATCATCGGGATTTTTCTAATCGTGCGGCCTATGATCTAGCCTTAGACGCATTAATCTCCAAAATAAACCCTAAGCTCGTGGTATTAGCCGGATTTATGCGCATATTAACAACTGATTTGGTGAATCGCTATCGAGGGCGAATGTTGAATATTCATCCCTCATTACTGCCCAAATACCCCGGATTAAATACTCATGCCCGGGTTTTAGCCGCTGGGGATAATGAACATGGGGCCAGCGTCCATTTTGTCACACCTGATTTAGATGCTGGACCAGTAATTATGCAATCCAGAGTTCCGGTGTTGAATGCAGATAATGCCGCTTCTTTAGCGGCTAGAGTATTGGCTACAGAGCATAAAATCTATCCTATTGCCATACTTTGGTTTGCACAACAGCGCTTGCGCTTAGAAAACCAGGGCGTTATTTTCGATAATCAGGTTTTAACCCAACCCATACTATGGCCAATTGTAACTTAGTTGTATACTCCAAACTTGCATTATTCATGTCGCAATGCCACGATTGGGTCTAGTCTAGCAGCACGTCGTGCTGGGAAAAATCCAAAGACTACCCCAATTGCAGCTGAAAATGCGAAGGAGATTATATTGATCCTTAGGTTAAATAGGAACGGCATACTCATAGCCGTAGTCATTCCCAGGCAGGTAACAAAGGCCAATATTACTCCTAATAATCCACCAAAAGCTGATAGAACTACCGCTTCAATTAAAAACTGC
>JXSN01000140.1 GCA_001276605.1 Achromatium sp. WMS2 | reverse complement strand
ATTGCTAATAGTAATGCGGGTGTATTTTGAAAAGCCCAGGACTACTGTGGGTTGGAAAGGGTTAATTAATGATCCAACTTTAGATGGTAGGTTTGAAATCAATAGTGGGCTAAAGCAGGCGCGCTCCCTACTGGTTGATATAAACACACTTGGGGTACCAGCAGGCAGTGAGTTTTTGGATTTGATAAGCCCTCAGTACGTTGCTGACCTAATCAGCTGGGGGGCTATAGGTGCTAGAACAACAGAGAGTCAAGGACACCGTGAATTGGCTTCGGGTTTATCTTGCCCGGTAGGATTTAAGAATGCTACCAGTGGTAGCTTGCGGATAGCTTTGGATGCTATGCACGCAGCTGCGCATCCCCATCACTTTTTGTCGGTAACTAAGCAGGGACGATCAGCTATATTTGCTACCGCTGGTAACCAAGACACGCATGTCATATTGCGTGGCGGTGATCGCCCCAACTATGACACAGAAAGTGTAACAGCGGCTGCTGAAGAAATGGAGAAAACTGACTTGCGGCCGCGTATTATGATAGATTTTAGTCATGCCAATAGTCGTAAAAATCATTTACGCCAAGTGGATGTAGGTAACGATGTGGCAGGACAAATTGCCCGTGGTGATTATCATATAATGGGGGTGATGATTGAAAGTAATTTGGTAGGTGGACGCCAGGATTGGAGCCCCGATCTAACTTATGGTCAGAGTATTACCGACGCTTGCTTGGGCTGGGATGATACTAAACCGGTATTGGAAAAACTAGCAACCGCGGTAGAACAACGCCGCCTGAGGCGTTAATCTTCAGTGCTTAACTGCCGTATTGGTTAGGTGGTAAATTCTGTTAAAAGGAGGTAGCTTTTTCTATAACCAAATGATTTGGCTTGAAAAAAATTAGAATATTTTTTATGGCTATTGGTCCCTTGACCCGTTTAAATTGGGTATGTTATTGAGACTTAGCTCAAGGTTTTTTGTTGCGACTGGTGTTGTGGTATTACAATTCAGCCTAGATATTATAGTATGTCATTTGCAAACGTGAGTATAGAATAAGGTTGATTATGAACAAAGAAGAACGTGCGATAATGTATCGGGATTATTTAGCAGAAGAGGGATATTCCCCAAAAATAGACGATGATGGTGATGTTACCTTTAAAGCCGAAGGGCGCCGTTACTTCATCATAGTAGATGAGAAAGATGACGATTTTTTCCGGCTATTATTTCCCAATTTTTGGTCAATTGAAAACGAAGAGGAGCGCCGTCAAGTTTACATTGCAGCCTGCGAGGCTACCGCAGAAACTAAAGTTGCCAAGGTGTTTCCTGTCCGTGACGATACTTGGGCCTCGGTAGAGATTTTTTGTTCGCCACCGGAAATGTTTAAAAATGTATTCGAACGTTCCTTGATGGCATTGCGCGCAAGTGTCAACGCATTTAAAGGTCATATGCAAAATAACAGCTAGGTTATTATTCAGCTACAAATTGATACCAATCGCGTTGCTTTGGGTCCGCCCGCATCTGTCGTGCTCACAGTATTATGCAAGATGGTGGCGTCGCAATTAACAATTTTTTGTAGTTACTGGGTATAACCTCAATAATTACGCTATGGGCTAAAGCATTGTTTAGTAGTGCGGCTTGATCGAGACCCTTGGTAGTTTGCCCAGTGTGTATTTCCCCTTGGGCCATATTTGGCCCTTTTTTAAATAGTTTAGGTTGAGTGCAATATCTATGGTGTTGGGTTGTGCTTTAAATTTTTCTCGATCCTGCTTTTGGTCTGGAGTCAATTTACTAGGTCAAGCGGAGATTATATTACCAATTTTGGTCTTAATAACTATTTGGATGTTGTGGCATAAGAAAAATCATCAGATTAAGGCTTGGTTACTGCCACTAAGTGCAACTTCTTTACTGACTTTGGCCTCAAAAATAGCTTATATCGGTTGGGGTAGCGGTATAGCGATTATGGATTTTACCGTTATATCTGGTCACTCACTACTAGCAAGTGGGGTTTGGCCGGTGATAACTGGGCGTGTTATCAATGTATCATCCTATAAAATTAGGTATTTATTACTATTTTTAGGCTATTTATTAGCAGCCATGGTGGCTACATCGACTGTAGTGTTAAAAGCTCATTCGTTATCCGAGGCTGGGGTAGGTTTTGTGTTGGGCGTCGTGACCAGTTTTTTAGCAATCAGAGGCTGGAAAACTTTTTCTGACCCTGCCCCGCATTGGCTAAGTATCAGTATCTTAGTGTGGGTGGTTATTGCATTGCTAGCCCCACCGCCTACCCAAATACGCCAATTCTTAATAAGCCTTTCTACCTATATTTCTGGTAAACCAGCTCATAAAGTTGAATATGATCCAAGATTTAAAAATAGGGGGTTTAATGTTAAAATCTACATTCCAGCTGGAATTATTCAATAATTGGTGTTTAATGCTGAGCTGAGTGAATGGTTGCACAGTTAATTTACTATTACTTAGTATATTCAGCACGTGTGCCAGCTGCAAGAATGTAATTTTTTAATACGCGCCATCTAATGCAATTAACTTTACCAATTAACTTACGCAAGCCACTATTTATTATTCTGGTTGTACTGTTGGTAGTGGTTTTATTGATTACTTATAGGTTGGATTCGCAATTTGAGGTTATTAAAACACCAATTATAGAATTATCTAACAAACAAATTCCCATTCCACCGCGTCCTTGGATTATAGCAGGGGCGGCACATGGAGAACAGAAACTCGCAACTGGCCCGGCTATGGTTGAGAGCAAGTTGTTGTTTAACTTAAAAAATCAACATGTTGAAGCATTTGTTTTGATTCACACTAATGCCGCGCCAGCAGTTAATGGCTGGGGAATTAGCAAGGACTGTAAAAATTCTAAATACTATTTTGGTGCTGTATATGAGCAGCAAAATCATAATTACAAATGTGCTTTTGTTGGAAAACTAGATCAAAAACAAGTTGCCTTAGCCTGGCCATTTGCTACTGCTTTAGCTGCCGAGCAACACTGGCAATTCCCGGATAAGTGGTTAGTGGTTGGAATAAGATTAGCAGATAGACTAGATGTTCTGGATGTTAGATACGGTTTTAGTACCGAATTTTTTAAAGATAACCAAGAACATACTATACCCAAAGATGAAGATATACATATAAAAGTTGTGCTTCAAGCCCTGGTTAATTGGCAAAATACGGCCCTATACCTGGTAGATCGGGGTTTTAGAAAACAATTGGACAACGAGTTACCGCTGCCGTTACCCACTTTGGATCCCCACTCCTTGCCTTTGTCCACAGTGGTCCTGAGTCGTATGCAACAGTTACATTCTTTGCGCGATAATGGTTGGTTAACAGCAGCAGAATTTGCAGAGCAAAGTGAACTCCTGAAAAATTCCATTCAAACTCAAAGTGATTTGACCGTAGATATTTGGCGCTTGGGGGCAATAAAAACCGCTGGCCATACGGTGCAATCCACAGTTTGGATGTGGGGCGTGAACTATTTATTTCTTGGTAATGCCTACCTCTCAGGTAGTCTAGCGTTAACTAAGGGGTTTATCAGTCCTATTCGCTATTACCTGGAGGAGACAGCCTGGAATCTGTGGGGACCTAGACGCAATCCGAAGCTTCCTATGATTGATTTCTCCAATTAAAAGGTATACAACTAATTTAATTAGGTTATTACCACCTACGTTCAAATCGCCGGCGTAGAATTACGGCTACTGTATTCATTAATACCAAAAAGACCAGAAGTATTATGATAGCTGCAGAGGTTTTTTCGGCAAAACCACGTTCTGGACTATCTGACCATAAATAAATTTGCACTGGTAACACAGTTGCTGGATCAAGGATACCCTGTGGAATATTAACAATAAATGCGACCATACCAATCATCAGTAAAGGTGCAGTTTCTCCCAAAGCACGGGCCATCCCGATTATGGCGCCGGTTAGCATTCCAGGTAGTGCCAATGGTAGTACGTGGTGAAAAATTGCTTGCATTTTAGAAGCACCGATTCCTAAAGCAGCTTCGCGAATAGACGGCGGTACAGATTTTATGGCTGCACGACTGGCTATGATGATAGTAGGTAGGGTCATAAGCGATAGGACTAGGCCACCTACCAGTGGTGCCGAGCGTGGTAGTTCTAGAAAGTTGATGAATACTGACAATCCAAGTAAGCCAAATACTATGGAGGGTACTGCGGCTAAATTATTGATATTTACCTCTATTAAATCTGTAATTAGATTAACAGGTGCGAATTCTTCTAAATAAATGGCCGCTAGGACTCCGATGGGAAAAGATAGGGCTAGGGTTACTAACAAGGTAAAAAGTGATCCCACTAAAGCCCCGCCAATACCAGCCGCCTCCGGATTGCGTGAATCGCCATTATAAAAAAAAGCCCAATTAAATCGTTGTTGAATACGTTGGTTGGCGGTTAATTGATCAATCCAGGCTATAGTCTGCTGGTTAATAAGCTGATTATCCTCAGAATTACGCTGTATATGCCCTTTAATCAGCATGTCTACGTTGGAAGCTGCTGGAACCATTATATTTTGGGTAGTTCCAATCATCTCCGGGTTATTTAAAACTATGGTGCGTAATTCAAATTTGGCGTCGGAGCTGATCAGCTGGAGCAAATTCCGCCGGGCACCGCGAGCCTTAACTTCAGGAAACATGGCAAAAACTGCATCGCGAATTAGGCGCTGATAGTCTGCATTGCCCAAAATATTAGGATCCTTGGTGGCGTCGGGATCAATTAGTTGCTGAGAAAAATTTATACTCAGTTGAATGCGGGTTTGCCAGAAAGCAGTATAGCCTTTGGCAACTACGCTTACAAACAGTAATATTACACAAGTTATGCCGATAGTTATGGCGGTTAATCCATACAGTTTAAAACGGCGTTCAGCAGCGTGCCGTTTAGCCAAAGTACGTTCGACAATATCTATGGTTTTAAGCGTCTGGGGTGGCGTGTTACTCATATTGTTCTCGGTATTTACGGACTATATACAGTGCGATTACGTTTAAAATTAAGGTCACTATGAATAGCACCAAACCCAAAGCAAAAGCAGCCAAAGTTTTGGCACTATCAAACTCTTGATCGCCGGTTAACAGGGTTACCATTTGCACTGTTACCGTGGTGACTGCTTGTAGCGGGTTGATGGTGAGATTAGCAGACAGGCCGGCGGCCATTACGACGATCATGGTTTCACCAATAGCACGGGACATGGCAAGTAAGATGCTACCAACAATACCGGTTATTGCAGCTGGAAAAATTACGCGAATTATAGTCTCCGAACGGGTGGCACCCAGGGCATAAGAGCCGTCGCGCATGGCTTGGGGAACCGCATTGATTACATCATCTGATAATGAGGAGACGAAGGGTATGATCATAATTCCCATTACTAAACCAGCGGCTAAAGCGCTATCAAAAGCTACATCTAAGCCTATGTGTGTGCCTAGGGAACGTAGAGCGGGGGCTATGACTAAGACAGCAAAAAAACCATAAACTACAGTGGGAATACCGGCTAATATTTCTAATATTGGTTTAGCCCAAGCTCGCA
>JXSN01000015.1 GCA_001276605.1 Achromatium sp. WMS2 | reverse complement strand
CGGATAATACGCGCCGTACTATAACTTCATCGATGGGACTGGGCAGGAGCATGGCAGGTCCCTGAACCATCCGGATTGCACCAGTCTTACGATTCATCACATAGCGAGCATCACCGGCTGGAACTGCCACCGCAAAGTGTTTGTCTTTTCCATCATAGCGAACTAGAGAGTGTTCTTCGCGGGGAAAGTAAATTGCAGTTTCTTTGCCTGTAATGAAGATTTCATCGCCTTCTTGATACTTTATCTTGCCTTCCTGATATGGGGCAATGATTTTGACGTGTAGACCTTGAATTTCGTTAAGTTCTAGGGCACGAAATTTGCGCTGGCTATCGCGCGTAATGAAAGATTCAGTAGGCTCGGGAAATACTACCTGTGGTCCACGCTCGAAGCGCTTTTTACCATTTTGTTCCACTAAAATGCAATATTCTAACCGCTCTAGGGTCAAGGCATCGCGTACGTATAGACCGTTCTCGTCCGGTACTACCCCAACTCCGGTGGGTGGAATATAGAATGATACATCCGTACCTTTGATAATAAACTGGGTACCTACATTTAGTTCTGGTGGAATATCACTCATTACCTCAGGAGCATCAGTTTGACCATCAGCTGCTGGTTTAATAACGGCTTTACCCCAGTTACGCCGGGCTTCGTCTTCATTGTACACTCGCACTAGCAGATATTGATTGGAGCGCAGATGGTGTCCCTGAAGCAGTTTAAAGATTTGGCCAGGCCATAGTGGGAAAATGCATGGGCCGGTAATGTTGATCTTTTTACCTACGTCCAATTCTGGAGATGGGTATACTCCGCCAAACGGAGGAAAATCTCCTTTACAGGCTGGATTTTTTAAAATTATGTAGAATCCTTCTGGTGCTATCGCACATTGTTTGACCGCATCTTCTATTTGGCAGGGTAAAAATCTTTTACTATTTTGATCAAACAGTACAGCTCGTTCCTGGGCTGTGGGGTTGACTACGGTGGGACCAGTATATGTTTTGACCACTCCTTTGGTAACATCTTGCATGTAAGCATATTCACCCGGGGAGAGTACTAAATCGCGCTTATTATTTCGATCATCCATAGGGAACCTTGTGACTAAGTGGTGTTGTTAACTATAGTGTATTTGGAGGTGGATACTAGGCATCTGAGAATACTGGGTATCTGAGGATGCTCAACTGTAATAACCTTGTTGCTATTTGAAATGACTTGGGGCTGAGTATATCATGAATATATATATGATTGGTATAATTATGGTAATGGGCGTTTCGGTATCTTAATTTTAGGATATAACATGGCCAACGGCGGCCTAGGCCCTGCGGTAAAGGAAATGTTGGGATCTAACAAGAAACCTCGGTTGATGGCAGTGCGTCCTAATAGCATACGAAATAACATAGTTTTTCTAGAAGTTAGCGTTATTTCGGATTCCCATTCAAGACCATGTAAACTTAATTTGGTAACAATAACGTAGCGTAATTCTGGATGACCACCTGAGTCGCGCACCATTCTTTGTCCCAATAAAGGTGCAGTGCAGGTAACCGTTAACTTAGGGCGGTTACGTAATGGGTAGACTCGAAACCGTACCCACGGTTCTGAATTGTTCTCAAAAAATTCAATATTGTCGCTGTGTAACGCTGAAGTTCTAGCACCAGTATCCACCTTTACCTTGATTGCTGGAATTCCAAGATCTGGTAAAACCATCCATTCACGCCAACCGATTACGACTTTGGAGTTTTGATATGCTGGTAACCTCTGCATTAATGGGATCCATTCTATTTGGCATTAGGGTTGAATTCATGCTGGTAGTGTATCATGTATTATAATCTATGGCACATATGTACATAAGTTAGGTTGCGGTTGTTACAGATATTAGCTTGGCGCTTTTGGGGGTTATTGGGTACTTAGTAATCGATATTTAGCGATAATTTACCATCATTCGTGGTAAATCATTATCAGAGTATATTTTAGCACAAGCATATGGGCGTGTTGACACGTAATACTATTAGGGTTATGTTCTCGTGGGGCCGCTGGAGCGTCTCCGGATGCGTTCCCACGCTGGAGCGTGGGTATGATCAAAACATCCGGGCGATTACACTATACCAATCGCACTTACGGTACACGCTGGAGCATGGGAACGATCAAATATGGGGGTGATTACGCTACACTAATCGCACTTACGAGCGTGGGAAACGATCATGAATGGTAATGAGTTATGTGACCAAAAGTGCGTATTTATCCGCTTAGCTGTTGGTACACATCACATCTGCACGATATGTGGTTACGATAATACGTAGGTCAACACGCCCATAGATAGTAACGTCGTTGTTCGTTGTGGGGCCAGATTATGGGTGCATGGTTGTTCCATATCCTAATGTTTTTTGGTATCGGTTATGCCTTGGCACTTTTCAGATTATTCTGGATTACCCAAAGATCAGATGAGGAAGTTGCTGAATGTAAGTTTGAGATTCATAGATTAAAGGCTGATTTAGAACATCAGCAACGGTTAAACTTGGCAGCAAAGCATCAGCAGCGTAGGCAGCGTGAGGATGTAGAAGCTGCATTGTGTGAAGCTGAGCGTATCATGCAGAATGCCAAAGATCGTGAAGCGACTGCGACTGCCATGGAGCAACAGGCCTTAGCATTGCACAAGGAGGCGCAAATACGCTACGAGTCTGCGCTGAATCGAGCTGAGCAAATTATGCAGTCTGCTCACGAACGCTCGGATGCAGCGGCAAAGCTGGAGGCTAATGCGGTTGCAATACATAATAAAGCGTTAGCAGTGCAACAGGAAGCTCAGGTGCGTTATGCGGCTGCGGTGAATCGGTCTGAAAACTTGGTAGATACCGCGTACCATAGGGCTGAAACGTTGACTGCAAATGCAGAGCAGGAGGCTTTAGCGATACGGCAGCAGGCGCTAGCGATGCAGAAGGAGGCGCAAATTCGTTATGATTCAGCGGTAAATCGTTCGGCCCAAATATTGGAATTAGCACATACTCGTGAGTTGGAAATAGCCAATACTCAACATCTACATGCTGTGCAGCATGAGCAGGTATTACAGATGCAACAAACTATACAGGATCGTGTGGAGCAGGCTTTACACCGGGTGACTCGTGTTTTGGAGGTTACCGAGCGGCGAATGTTGGCTGTAACCAAAGCTGAATCTGAGGTTGTAGCTATGCATAATATGATATTATCACAACATGATGATATTCAGGAGCGTATGCAGGTGGCGTTACGGCAGGCGGAACAGGTTGTGACCATGATGGAGCAGCGTATAAACAATATGTTGCAGGCCGAGCGACAGTTATCTACCACTAATGGCAATATGCAATCCTTGTACGATGAGGTTAAACATGGTTTGCAGCAGGTTATGCAGGGGTTGTCTTCAGCCCGGTTGCAATCTGAACCGCTGCAATCAAGTGTTCAGGATAAACCTGTGGCGCAAGCTAAACCACGGCGTGTTACAAGGTCGAGAAAGACTCAGGTGGTAGAACAGTCTGAATCTATTAAAGCAGTACAATCTTCCGCAGAGCCTACAGTTGGGATCCAGCCAGAACTTGCTGCGGCGACTCCTGTGGTGAATATTAAACCAGTGCGGTCTACAGCCGGTAAGGAAGGCGCGTCGCAGCAGGCGGAGCCGAAGAAAACTGGAACCCGAAGGCTGCGGGTGGCTAAACCCGCTGTGGGAGTTGCGAAATAAATTTAGCATAGCAGTGAGTAATATTTTGGTTATTATTTTAAGCAATTATCACATAAATTAAATTACTATTGCATATCATGATCGACTCTATTCAAGATTTGTTACACGAAGAACTCATACAATTACGTCAACATGTAGAAAAGCAGATTTTAGGCCAGGAACACTTGGTAGAATGTTTATTGATAGCACTACTTGCTGATGGGCATCTCCTGGTAGAAGGAGCACCTGGATTGGCAAAAACCACTGCCATTAAAGCATTAGCATCAGGGCTTGAGGCTGATTTTCATCGTGTTCAATTTACTCCTGATCTATTACCAGCTGATCTCACTGGTACTGAAATTTACCGGCCTCAAGATGGAAGTTTTCGCTTCGATAAAGGGCCTATATTCCGTAACTTGGTATTAGCCGATGAAGTAAATAGAGCCCCGGCTAAGGTTCAATCCGCACTGTTAGAAGCGATGGGAGAACGTCAGGTTACTGTGGGCCGCGAAACTTATAAATTACCAGAATTATTTTTGGTGATGGCTACCCAAAACCCAATTGAACAGGAGGGAACCTATCCATTACCCGAGGCTCAATTGGATCGGTTTTTGATGTTGGTTAAAGTAGGATATCCGAATTTTGCCACTGAACGTGATATCTTAACCCTAAGTCGCAATCAGGCCCGCAATAAGGAAACATATGTACTTAATCAGCGTATATTACAAAGGGACATCTTCGCTGCGCGGCGTCAACTATTTGATTTGTATATGTCTCCAGATGTTGAAGAATACCTAGTTCATTTGGTTATAGCCACTCGCAATCCTGGATCTTATGGGTTAGAAGCCAAAAATTGGATCCGCTTTGGTGCTAGTCCGCGTGCCACGCTAGCTCTAGATCGTTGTGCTAGGGCTAAAGCCTGGTTAGCTGGCAAAGACTACGTATCCCCGGAGGATATTCAAGCTGTAGCGCCGGATGTACTAAGACACCGCATATTACTTTCCTATCAAGCTGAGGCATCAGGTCGTACTCAAGATCAGTTTATCACTGAATTGTTAACCACAATACCAGTTCCATAAAAGATTGTGCATGCAATCAACAAGTTTTGGTTCAATAAAGCTTTATTTTAATAGGCTATTACAGCTTTATATGTTTCAGCCCATGAGTTGCTACCATTAGGTTAAGCAATAATTTGTCTAAAAACCCAATTCTCGCCAACGGCGCTGCAATCTCTGCATAGATATAGGATAAGCCGTAGGTTGAGGCTGGGCAAACAATGAAATACGTAATTCTTCTAGCATCCAACGCATCTCCATAAGTCGCTCATACCAGATAATATTATTGGCAGCGCGCGCCTGATCCCAACGCGTCTGCCATGTGGTAAGTGCAGGTGCCAAAATTTGCAGGCGCCTTTGATCCCTCAATGCTGCTCCTGGTAAGCGCTCTAACCTAGTTTCCAATGCGCTAATATACCTCGGATATTGCTGTAACCTTTCAGCCGATACATGTCTTAGAAAACCTTTATAAATCAAACCATCCAACTGCTGTTGCATATCTGAAATCGAAGCTTGCCAATTAATTTGAGTAATGTTCCCCAACTCTAAGCGTAAGCGCTGATAACGCTTTAGCAGTGTTTCAACAGATGGCCAGATTTCATCTGCGATTGTCTCCAGTCGCCCTCGACCAGCTGCAACTATTGCCTTAAAATCTGCTTCAGTGCATGGCGTAGCACATTCGGCAAATAACGCCCGTTCCACAATCAAGTTAATTAATTCTACCTCTAAATCTAAGTCAGGCTCATGGTCATAAATTTTGGATACCGGAACTTTGGCGTAACATAAGCGTATAAACTCCAGTTTTTGCAATCTATTTCGCAACCGCCTAGCCTCCACTGGCATGGCCAAAAGCGCTAATTTACACAATCCAATTCGATTGGTTGCCGCAGCCACAGCTGCGGAATCCATAATTCGCAATGCTACATGATCACTCCGGTCTACCAACGCTGGATATCCAATAATTCTAGTAATTCCACGCTTTAACGACACAGTCGCTGGCAATTCTCCAAAATCCCAGCGTTTGATATCATCACGCTCAATGCTGGAATCACCTATGGCAGCAAACTCTTGACGCCCTTGGCTACCATATTTAGTTTGTAACTCACCGAAATTTCTACTCCAGGCTATGGTTGCACCATTGCTATCTACAATACGAAATCCTAAGCGCAAATGATTAGGTAATGCATCTAAGTTCCACAATGATTCCGGAATTTGTATCCCCTTTAATGCCAGTAAGTTAGTACTTAAAGCTTGTATAAGTGATCCTGTACCAAGTTCTAAGTGCTGCAACACTATAGCCACTGTATCTGCTATCGGAATAAGTAGTTTACGCCATTCTTTGGGTAAACCACGAATTAAGGCTATAGTTAATGGTTCTAATAATCCGGGTACTAACCAATTCCAGTCAGTCGGTGCAATCTGGTTAATCAATGCAAGTGGTACGGTAAGCGTTACCCCATCCTGCTCGGTTCCCGGTTCAAAATTATAAGATAATTGTAGGGATATATCGTTAATTACCAATTGATTAGGAAACTGATCTGCGGTTACCAGTTCTGCATTGGGTGGCAACAAATCACGCATTTCCATATGTAGATAGCGCGGATTAGTTTTCGTTGCCACCTGCAACCATTTCTCAAAATCTGGTCCATTGTTAATTTCACTTGGGATGCGTGCTGTGTAAAATGCCTCGATTGTCTCTCCTTCCAACAATAAATCCCGGCGCCGTGCTTTAGCTTCTAAACTTTCAATTTCAGCTTTTAATTCTTGATTATGCCGGAAAAAAGGGGCGCGAGTTACAAAATCTGCATCCACTAAAGCACTACGAATAAATACCGCCCTAGCTACTGCTGGATTAATGGGACCGTAATTAATTCGCCGTTTTGCAACAATCACTAATCCTTGAAAACTAACTTGTTCAAAAGCTCCTACGTAACCGCGCTGAACTAACCAATGCGGTTCACTATAGGAACGTTCCACCAGATGTTCGGCAATCTTCTCAATCCAACCTGGCATAATTTTGGCTACCACACGTCCATAGTCCTTGGTGGTTTGCACCCGTTCGGCAACCATAATCCATTTATGATTATTGCGAAATTGCCCAGATCCTGGATGAATCCAAAATTTATCTCCACGCACCCCCTGATAACCTTGCTCTATATCGCGTAATCCCACATTACCTAGCAACCCCGCCAATATCGATTGATGTATCAGGTTGTATACGGAAATAGCATCCTTGTCTTGCAAATTGGCTTTATAGCTAATAACTGCAATTTGCGGTGATTCTACTGAAGAAGTCTTTTGCTTTCTTGGTTTGTGGCGAGATAAACCACTGATACCCAGTTCATGCATCAATTCTAAAAATTGTTTACGGGTATCTTGCCATTCTAAGAGCCGGGCCCAAGATAAAAAATGTTGTTGGCATAGGCTACGCTGCTTAGTTTTTGAGTTATTTTTTTGTTCTCGTTCTAAAAACTGCCATAAATTTACCAATGTTAAAAAATCAGACTCATTATGATTGAAAGTAGCGTGAATCTGGTCAGCAGCCTCCTGATTGTCTAATGGCCGATCCCTTGGGTCCTGAATGCTGAGAGCGGCTGCTATAATTGAAACTTCAGCCAAACAATTATTCTTAGCCGCTGCCAATAACATGCGGCCAATCCTTGGATCAGTCGGCAAGCGTGCTAATTGGTGTCCTAAAGGAGTAATCTTGTTATCTTGATTTATTGCCTGTAATTCCCATAGCAAACGATAACCGTCATTTATTAGGCGCAGGTCTGGCGGTTCTAAAAACGGAAACGCAGCAATATCACCAAAACCTAAGGCCTGCATTTGTAAAATTACTGCTGCTAAATTAGTACGTTGAATTTCAGGTTCGGTAAATGGGCGCCTGGCGTTGAAACTATCTTCACTGTATAGGCGAATACAAATTCCTGGAGCTAATCGCCCACATCTGCCTTTACGTTGTTCAGCCGCTGCTTGTGCAATACGTTCAATTGGTAGCCGCTGTACTTTACTGCGTGGACTGTAACGGCTTATTCGTGCCAGTCCCAAATCTATAACGTATTTTATGCCAGGAACGGTAAGCGAGGTTTCGGCAACATTGGTAGCTAATACTATGTGCCGGACGGCATGGGGAGCAAAAATCCGCGCTTGTTCTTTATTCCCTAAACGGGCATACAGTGGTAAAATTTCAGTGGCTGCTAGGTTTTGTTTTCTCAAGGTCGCAGCGGTTTCTCGAATCTCACGCTCACCAGACAAAAAGATCAATATGTCACCGCGTCCGTCCTGGGATAATTCGGTTACGGCTTGACAAATAGCCTGTTGCACCGGTTCCTCTAATTCTCCCAGTCCTTCATCCGTTAACGGCCGGTAGCGTACTGTTACTGGGTAGGTTTTACCAGATACTTCAACTATTGGTGCATTATCGAAATGCGCCGCAAAACTTTGAGGATCTATGGTGGCCGAGGTGATAATAACCTTTAATTCAGGGCGTTTCGGTAATAATTGTTTGAGATATCCGATAAGAAAATCAATATTTAAACTACGTTCATGGGCTTCATCCAGAATTAAAGTATCGTATTCGTACAGATTTTTATCGTGTTGAATTTCTGCTAATAAAATTCCGTCTGTCATCAGCTTGATTTGGGTTTCTGGATGCACATGATCTTGGAAGCGTACTTTATAGCCTACGGTGGTTCCTAAGGTACTCTCCAGTTCTTGAGCTATACGGGTTGCCAGGCTGCGAGCGGCTATGCGGCGGGGTTGTGTGTGACCAATGCGGCCTAGTATTCCACGCCCTGCATTGAGACAGATTTTAGGTAATTGCGTAGATTTACCTGATCCAGTTTCTCCGCATAAGATTATAACTTGATGTTTAGTTATGAGATCAGCAAGTTCCTGCTGTTTAGCGCTTATGGGTAAAAAATCAGGAATTTCGAGCTGGCGTGCATTGGCAAGCCGTAATTCTACGATAGATTTGGATTTAGCAATTTCCTGTTGAAGTTTAACTATATTTTCTGTATAATCTTGTTTTTTTTGCGATTGTGATTTTATACTTCTAATATAGCGCCATAGTTTAGGGCGATCCTTAAGCAGGCAGGTATCTAAATCCTTGCGTTTAGGCAATCTAGGTTGATTTGTTGCTGAATCCATTTTAATAGTTGTCTAGTGTTACGTAACTTTACTACCTAAATTTAACAATTTGTCTTAATTGAATAATACATAATAGCAGTTCATATGCACGTGCACTTATGGTATAAAACAATGTTAGTGTGTAGTTTAGTGCGTTAATTAAGGTTGCAATGCGATACCATCCAAACCGGTAGTTTCTTTTAACCCAAGCATAATGTTCATATTTTGTACAGCTTGACCTGCTGCACCCTTTACGAGATTATCTATCACTGAGGATACTACTACCAAGGGACCGTTGTGGGGACGATGTACTGCTAGACGACATAGGTTAATTCCACGCACCCAACGAGTTTCAGGATGGGATCCGGGTGGTAGGACATCGACAAAGGGTTCGTTGGCATAGCGCGTCATAAAAATTTCTTGTAAATCAATATTTTGATTGGTAATTGGTGCATACAGTGTTGCTTCAATACCACGGATCATCGGCACCAAGTGTGGCACAAAGGTAAAGCCAACTTGTGTGTCTGTAACTTGCTGTAGGATCTGCAATATTTCTGGCCAGTGGCGATGTCCTGGAATGCCATAGGCTTTAAAGCTTTCGCCAGTTTCTCCCATTAACATTGTTACGCTGGCCTTGCGACCTGCTCCGCTAACACCAGATTTAGCATCGGCAATTAAAAAATCTTGGTTTACCGCTCTAGATTCTAAAAGTGGTATAAATCCTAGTAATACTGCTGTAGGATAGCACCCTGGATTAGCAACTAGTCTTGCTTTACCAATCGCTTCTCGGTTTAATTCTGGTAAGCCATAAACAACTTCAGTGAGTAATTCTGGACATTGGTGCTCTATGCCGTACCATTGTTTCCATAATGCGGGGTCTTTAAGGCGAAAATCTGCTGCTAAGTCGATAATTTTTACCCCCGCGGCTAAAAGTTCCGGCACTTGGTGCATGGCAACACCGTTGGGAGTAGCAAAAAACACTAGATCGCATTCTTTTAAGGGAGCATCTTCTGGTGTAGAAAACATAGTATCCACATGACCACGTAGATTGGGAAACATGTTGTTTACACTGGTTCCAGAATCGCCACGTGATGTGATACAGGTTAACTCAACATTAGGATGTTTACATAGAATTCTAATCAATTCTGACCCAGTATATCCAGTTCCGCCTACTATGCCAATGTGTAGCATAATATTACTCCATAATTACTTGTTTTTATCATATAACGTTTTATTCATACATAGTTTTAGGATTTCGGCCACTGCTTATTGATTAACTGCAGTTAGAAGTTATTAAACAACTATCAGCCAAAAGCTTAAAATTATTTATTTTTTAATTAAATCGATAAGTTAATGGTACGCCAGGCTGCCATATTTTTTTAGCATTGTTAACTGGAGTAACCTTGATAATATTACGCGATACCATAGAACAATATAATCTTTACTTATGCTTGAATATCGTAAATAATTATTTATTCTGGTCCGTGCCATATTTAGTGCAGTCCATAATTCTAGACGCAACTAAAAATCTATATTATACAATATACTATAAAAAATATAGCTCATTCCCATAAATTGGCATGCTTGCGCTTTTAGGATCTATTAATTATAAATTTTTTTAAAGATAGATTAATTTTATAAATAATTGACCATCAACTCTATCCTTTTCGCGATATATCCTACTATAATACTATCAGAATAACTAGAAAGCGGATAAAAGGTCAGTAAACACATGAAGGATGTTATAGACATTGCTAATTTCACCCGCTTTTGGGCTGATGGCGTGCGGTTATCTGGAGTAATTGAAAAAATAGCTGATGGTGTCATTTGTATTAATGCATCGGGGCAAATAGAAATGTTTAATCCGGTTGCTGAACGTTTATTTGGTTATACCTCATCTGAAGTAATAGGCCAAAATATTAGTATCCTGATGACAGATGATGTTGGTAAAAAACATGATAGTTACTTAAAGCGTTATAATGAGACTAGGGAACCGCATATCATAGCTCAAGGGCGTGAAGTACTGGGTAAACATCGCGATGGTTCTGTGTTTCCTATATACCTATCAGTTGGAGAGGTTCAAGTTTCTGGAATTAAGGGATTCATCGGAATTATACGCGATCTCTCTGAGCAGAAAGCTGCTGATTTGAAGTTATCCAGAGCTGGTGAATTTCTACAGGCCATTATAGATTCTATGTCTTCCATGTTGATTGGGATAGATATTTATGGTATAATCACCCATTGGAATGAAGCAGCGGCTAAAAACTTTGGCATGGATGTATCGGAAGCCATTGGTAGTTCTTTTACCAAATTATTGCCATTTTTAGGAATTATTTCCGAAGATGTTACTCAGGCTATTGAAAAATCTGTGCCAATTAAGAGGGAACAAATTCTGGTTGTTATACGCGGTAAAAGCCTCTATGCGGATTTAATGATTTTTCCATTGAATCGTAATTTTGGCGGGGCTGTAGTACGCCTCGATGATGTGACAGAGCGAGTGCGAATGCAAGAAATAATGGTGCATACCGAAAAGATGCTCTCAATAAATGGATTAGCAGCAGGGATGGCTCATGAAATTAATAATCCGTTAAGCGTTATCTCTGTAGGCTGTCAAAACGTGAGGCGACGTCTTTCCTTGGAATTGGCTAAAAATAAAGATATCGCTGAAAGATTTAACTTAAATATAAATCAAATGCAAGAATATTTCCAGGCTCAGGATATTTTTACTTTGCTGTCAAAAACTAATGACGCGGCGGATCGGGCTAGCAATATTATTCAAAAAACTTTGGCCTATAGTCGGCATAATATTTCTAGCTTTATACAGGTGCGCTTAAAAGAATTAATTGATAGTGCACTGGATTTTGCTAAACATGATTATGATTTACAAGAAAGTTACGATTTTTGTCATATTAAAATTCAGCGTTACGGCAACGAAGATATAAAGATTATATGTGATCGCACCGCAATTCAGCAAGTGTTACTGAATCTGCTGCGCAATTCTGCCCAAGCAATGAAAGGATTAGGTAAAGCGGAAATTCCACAAATTGATTTACGCGTTTCAATGGATTCGAATTGGGTTCAGATAGAAATTGCGGATAATGGACCGGGAATGTCTAGCGATGTTGCCAAAAGAATATTTGAGAAGTTTTTTACTACTAAGGCAGTAGGTTCAGGTACTGGCTTAGGCTTATCGGTGGCACATTTTATAATAACTCAGCAACATCAAGGTACTATAGATCTTATAACTTCTCCAGGCCAAGGGACAAAGTTTGTAATTCGCTTACCTAAGGATGGCGGCTCACATGCCCGAAGCAATTTTAATCGTGGATGATGAACAAGGAGTTCTGGATAATCTAGCCACTTATCTGGAAGATGAGGATTTAGTGGTATATACCGCACGTTCCGGGGAAGAGGCGATTCGCCGGATAGATGCTGGATTGAATGTGCAAATTTGCATAGTAGACTTGAGGTTGCGTGGCATGAGTGGTATTGAAACCATAGTTAAAATCCGCAATTTAGCACCTCAAACTCACTTTATAATCCATACCGGGTCTGAAGATAAGTCAGTTGCCACAGTATTGCAACGGGTGGGCTTGGATAATTTACCGGTATTCCGCAAACCACTTACCAACATGAGTGCCTTGGTAAGTAAGCTACAAGCATATTATGATCATAAATAGTAGGGTTTTATATGGATACCAACAATAGACAAAATGAGGAAACTTTAGTTCTAGTCATAGAGGACGATGAAGAAGTTCGATATAATATTGTTAGTTATTTGGAGGACAGCGGTTTTACAGTAATTCAAGAAGGTGATGGAGCTAGGGGGCTTAGGTTAGCTCGGCGTGCTAATCCTGATTTGGTACTGTGTGATCTGTGTATGCCCGGTACTGATGGTTTAACAATTTTGCGGACTCTCAGCCAGGAACTGCCTAATTTACCATTGATAGTTGTGTCCGGTACTGGGGTAATCAATGATGTAGTTGAGGCGCTAAGGTGTGGAGCTTGGGATTTTATTACTAAACCAATTATGAATACGGATACCCTAGAGCACTCTATCAAGAGGGTATTAGAAAGGGCTAGATTGATTCGCAATGAGCAAAAATATAGGGCTGATCTAGAGGCTGCAAATCGCAAGTTGATAAGTAACCTAGATATGTTTAGGCAGGATGCCATGGCCGGGCGTAAGACGCAATTTGAGTTAATGCCGCCGCCTGAGTACAGGCTAGGTAATTATCGGTTTACACGCATGTTATTACCGTCATTATTTTTAACCGGTGACTTTATAGATTATTTTGTTATAAAATCTGGTTACATCGGTTTTCTACTGGCGGATGTTTCAGGGCATGGAGCCGCCCCTGCGTTTGTGACGGTGTTACTTAAGAGTTTCGTAGAACGTTACCGTCAGATGTTGCAAGAGGAGCGCGATGACTGTATTTTACGACCATCAGAATTACTGAATAGATTAAATAAATATTTGATACAGCAGCATTTAAATCGACATTTAACTATATTTTACGGTGTTATCGATAACAACTCTAAAACCCTATGCTACAGTAATGGTGGTCAATTTCCCTTTCCTATACTATTTGACGGTAAAATTGGCAGATTTCTAGACACTAAAAGCTTGCCTGTTGGATTGATACCCGATGGCAGGATTTTTTTTGCTGATACTCAAGTCAAGCTGCCTCCCTACCATTCTATAATACTGTTTTCGGATGGCATATTAGATGCACTATCGGGGCTTAGGGTACCAGATAGGGCTAAACGTTTACTCCAGGCTGTCGAACAACATGGTACTTCAGCCTCTGCTATATATGAATCTTTTGATTTGGATAAAGATATGCAATATCCAGACGATATTACTCTACTCGTAGTTGAACTGGAGACTTGGTCATGACCGAAAGTGCGGTACGCTATGCTCGTGAGGGCAATACCTGGTTTATTATTTTAGTTGGAGATTTGCGCTACAACACGATGGCACCAGCAATCAATTACTTAGTTGATAAAGTCTTGGCCGGACCACCGAATGCTAATATTGTAGTTGACGTTACTCAAGCTACAAACGTAGATAGCACTTGTGTTGGTTTATTGGCCCGTTTGGCAAGCGGTTCCTACAATGATGGTAACAATGATATTCCACGACCGATAATGGTAGCGAATGATGGTGATACTAGAGATTTGCTAACGGCTATCGCTTTTGAAAGTTTGTATGATTTTATTGATGCCGCAGATAACCCTATTGACGACAAGGTTGTCAGCAAAATGGAATCAGCACCTAATGTAGATTTAAATCATAAGGATATGCGAATGCTAATACTCGATGCGCATCGCCGCTTATGTGCTTTAGACGCAAAAACTAACAATATATTTGAAAATGTAGTGATTGCCCTAGAAGCTGATATTCCAAACGAACCAGGAAATTATTAGGATTGAATTTAAATGTTAGCCAAATTAACCTAAGCTTAAACTGGTATTGTTAGTAAATTACAACCACATAGACCCTAGGATTATTACGGTTAGCGGTAGCTTTGTGGTTTTACTGGAGAGTACAGCTTGGGTACCGCGCATACTTCATTTTACAATCCAGCATCAACATAATTTTATATAAACTTTTATAAAAATATATTTATTTTGGATTTTAACTAGCCATTTGTAGTTTATTGCAGCAATATCGATGCCAAATCCTCAGGCAATCCCGTTAGTACTGGTTATTGGTGGTCACGATCCTAGTGGCGGTGCTGGTATACAGGCGGACATTGAAGCTATTGCGGCTCATAGCTGCCAGTCTATGAGTGTCATTACCGCGTTAACTACTCAAAATACCTGCGGCGTACTACGCGTAGTTCCGCAACCTGCTGAATATATTGATAATCAATGTAGATTGCTATTAGAAGAAAGCGAAGTTGCTGCAGTAAAACTTGGCCTCTTGGGAAATGCAGAAATAGCTATCACGGTTAACAAGTTACTAGACGACTTTCCACACTTACAAGTGATATTGGATCCTGTACTATCTGTGGGTTATGATGGTGCGAAATTAGTTGATGCAGAATTACAAAGTATAATTTGGGACTATTTGTGTCCACGGTGCTTGTTGATGACCCCAAATAGTCCTGAAGCTAGAATTCTGGGTGGACATGGGGACTTAGCCAGGTGTGCTGATAACATAATAGTTCAAGGCTGCGCCGCGGTATTGGTTACTGGTACCCATGAGTTAAGCAGTCATGTTACCAATAGTTTATACAGTTTAACCGGCTTAATACAAGAATACAAATGGCCACGTTTATCAGGTGGTTATCACGGTTCTGGTTGTACTCTTGCCTCTGCTATAGCAGCCAACGTTGCTTTGGGGTGCTCCATTACAGCTGCCGTGGAAAAAGCTCAAATATATACGTGGAATAGCTTAAAATATGCTATACGTAAAGGAAAATGCCAATTTATTCCCAACCGGCTTTATGTTACCAATAAGACCTGCGCATCAGGTTTTGGACGGTAACTGATTTCCTAAAATCAAGACCAAATGCAACATAACCAGGCTTTAGATGCAAGGATTCCAATAAATTATTATTTTGCAAACTAATTTAACGGGCTTAAAAATACGGATTGTCGCAGTTTGCGTCCTTACTGAACTGGTGCAAACTATGATAAAAAGTGTGGTTTTGCGTTTAATTATGGATATAACGAGATAGTTTGATACCAAGAGTTTATTATGCGATATATAAGTACGCGTGGCAATATGGAACCATTGAGCTTTTCTCAGGCAGTAATGATGGGATTAGCTACTGATGGTGGATTGCTGCTACCAGAAACTATTCCTAGCATAGATGATAAGACATTAATTAGTTGGTCAAATTTAAATTTTTCTAAATTAGCTGTTGAAATAATGTCCCTGTACGTGGGAGATGACATTAAGCGTGTTGAACTTGATGATTTAGCACAGCGTTCGTATTTAGCTTTCAGCCATCCACTAGTAACCCCACTGGTACGGGTTGGTGAGCAAGCAATCATCGAGCTTTTTCATGGACCTACCGCGGCATTCAAAGATATTGCCTTGCAATGGTTAGGAAATTTATTTGAGTTATTATTGCAGCGTAGTGATAAACAGCTTAATATCTTAGGGGCAACCTCTGGAGACACTGGTTCGGCTGCAATCTATGGCGTACGTGGAAAAAAGCGAATTCGAATTTTCATCCTACATCCTCTAGGTCGTGTCTCTTTGATTCAAGAACGCCAAATGACCACTGTCTTGGACCCCAATGTTCATAATATTGCCATCCGCGGTACCTTTGATGATGGTCAGCGCATAGTTAAAGAAGTTTTCACCGATCTGGAATTTAAACAACATTACAACTTAGCTGCAATTAACTCTATAAACTGGGCACGGGTATTAGCACAAATTGTATATTATTTTTATGCTTGGGGGCGTTATACAGCTGGCAATATCAGTAAATCAGTGAATTTTGCAGTTCCTACAGGTAATTTTGGCGATATTTTTGCCGGTTATATGGCCAAACGCATGGGATTACCAATCAATAAGTTGATCATTGCAACCAATAGGAATGATATTTTAACCAGGTTTATTGCGACAGGAGTGTACAAAGTTGGTGAGGCTCAACCGACGCTGAGTCCATCCATGGATATTCAACTTGCCTCTAATTTTGAACGTTACCTGTATTATCTCACTGGCGCGAATCCAAGCCAGGTGAAAGCACATATGAACAGTCTAAGCAGCACCGGCCAATTACAGGTGACAGCTGAGCAATTGGCTGTAGCTAATTCCGATTTTGCTGCAGTGGCTGTTAGCGATGTTGAAACTTTGGCTCAAATGCGTTTCACTTACGACAAATACCGCTATATACTGGATCCTCATACCGCCATTGGAGTTAAGGCAGCTCAGGATGTTACCGACGTTATATGCATTGCTACTGCGCATCCGGCAAAATTTATGGAATCGGTGCAAAGAGCTATCGGTAAAAAGCCCCCAGTCCCGTCTTCTTTGCAAGGTATACTGGATCGAGAGATGCGTTGTACAATTTCAGAAGCCAATAGTTTGGCCGTCAAACAATACATTTGCGACGTTGTGGATGGGAGTTCAAATTTGCTCACATAACCATGGCAAACAACCGAATAACTAACTCATAATAGGACTGGGTTCAAAACGGATTAGATTGACGCATCGCCGCAATGGATGCGATTTATCGGCGCATCACGGTTTAGGTTATGTATCCAATAGCGTAGTGCTAATTGCGGCGAGTCACATCATCCGGTTTGTTACATTTTTGTTGGGTAAGTTACTTTTTCAGGCGGTAGTAATTCATATTTTTATTGCCCTTGATGTACATTTTGCGACTCTTGTAGCTATGTTGAGCCGCGTCTATGTCATTAAGTGACTGTTCTAACTCCCGAACTTGCTGTTGTAATTTATCTGATTTATTTTGCACGGCCTGAATACGGGTTTGGCTTAGTGACGTTTGCAAAGTTTTACGGGCTTGATCAAAATTGCCGGCCTCAACAGCCTTAGCTGCATCCTCCATTTTCTCAGCAGCTTCTAACTCAGCCACACGTACTGTAACCTCAGTGCGTTCACCAGCCGCGACTTTGGGGGTATCCGTAGAGAATTCAACGTTAATACTGGTTTTTCCACTGATATTAGCATCTGAGTGCTGAGTATCCAAAGCTTGAATACTTACCTGGCCTATTTCAATCTTACCATCCAAGGTGGCTGGCAGTGTTAACCGTATTAAAATCTCACGCGTTTGGCCAGCATGCATCCATCCCACAGTAATTTTAGAATCATCATTCTTTGATTCGATAGGGTAACCAAAAACTTTGGTTATATTTATACCTCCACGCAGGGATATTTTCAACGATAGGCCTTTGACAACAGTAGCGTTTAAACCAGCTAATTCAGTTTGCAATACTCCAGAAATTGCTGCTGTATCAGCTATGAAATGGTAACGCCCACCGCCCTGGTCAGCAATATGGGTCATGAGGTCCTCATTATAATCAGTCCCCAAACCTAGAGTCGAAATGCTAATGCCACGATTAAACCCATTTTTTGCGCGTTTTCCTAAAACATCAGAGCTTGTTTCTCCGACATTAGCTAAACCATCGGAAAGCAACATAATGTGTTGTAATCTATTGGTAGTATGAGCGCTATCACCTATAATGCCTAAGGCCTTAATTAAAGCCGGACCTAGGGCCGTAGAGCCACCATCTGTCAAATTGAGTACAACACGTCGTAGTTTATTTTTGCCTTCGGCATTGGCGGCAAGATGTTGGGTGTAAACATTTATTTTATCATCATACGCTATTAAGGTAATAAAGTCTTGATCAGTTAGAAGTTTTATTAAATCCAATGCAGCCTGCTTGGCATTACGCAATTTATCACCAGCCATACTGCCAGAACGGTCTAATACCACGGCTAGGTCAAGCGGTGGACGTTGTACTACCTCGTTGGTTGCCGCTGCCTTGAGGCGTAGCATAACATTTAACGTAGTAGTGCCTTTGGCTATTGGCATATACTGAGGAATTACTTCCAAGGTTAATGGGCCAGCTTGGATTAGATTAGCCTGATTGGAATTAGCTGGTGCAGCAACATTTACCTCATGGTTTGTAGCTACGGGGGGGGACGCAACGTCTTTTGCATTAGCGAGCATAACACCTTGTGATAAAGCTAGCAGCAAAAATACACAATTAGTCCAGCTAATGAGGGTAAAAAACCTTTCTGGAATTGAAGCTTGACCCGTAAAACAGGTAAATTTACACCCAGGATTGTCAGGGGCTATCTGGATATTTTTCATTCTCTGCCTCCATTATGTTTGTACGCGGACGAATTAAATCTAGTCATAATGTGACTAGGGCGTGTTGACATATACATTATCGCAATTACCTAGCGCGTTAATGTGTACCAACAAAGCTGGGGAAGTATGAGCCTCTGTCAATCCAACTCAACACCTTTATGCTCATTCCCATGCTCCAGCGTTCTATCTTATTGATCGTTTTCACCTAGGGACTTGGGCATCTTGCCCAAAAACTTCAGCGTCCCCACAAGAACATAATCATAACAATATCGTATGTCAACACGCCATAGAAAAAGAGTAACTAACTACCCTGAACTTAGGAAGGCTATAATAGCATGTGACAGTCCTACCGAACGCCACAGAATTATATCCGTCGTGCCAAACAGGGTGTTGAGGTCTATACTTTAAGCTACAAGTGAATATTCCAACCGTTCGTAAACAACGGTTAGGTCGGCTTAATGCTTTGCATAATTTGTTTACACGCCGCGCCCCAATGATGATACACAAGTGGCTACTTAATTATAAGCTATAGCTGATAGTTATGAACAAAATATCAAAATTTATTGATCGATACTGGAATAAAAGTAAAATCTTTGCTAGCATATGATTGTGGCATCTCCTGCAGCATACGACGGCGGTCTGGTTAATTTCTTGAGCCTAACGCCATAACAGGGGGTAGGATGTCGGGGCCCGTGTGTCGCCTGCAAAAATGCAAACGCCTAGTGGTTTCGTGCCAGCTCCCACTTGAACCAATCGGTTCAAGAACGAAGGCAAGCTACGGTGCAGGTGGGAGGTGTCTCTGACGTGTGGTTGAGCTTTATGAATGAATTTGAGCTTATAAGGCGCAAGTATCGTCAAATCCGGCGTAATCTGTCTAAAGACCAGCAGTTCCTTCACAGCCGACGTATAGTGCCTTTAAGTAGGCAGGTGGGGTGGTTGTGGCGCGCCAGGCGTATTGGAGTTTACTCCGCAGTAGCTGGTGAGCTAGACTTACAATCCTTGATTGTTCAGCTATCTAAGGCTGGAAAGCATGTTTATTTGCCTATCGTTCTCCGCAAGCGACGGATTTTGAGATTTGCTGAAAGTAGCCCCCGGTCCATAGTTAAGCTTAATCGTTATGGAATACTAGAACCGGTGGTTGCGGCCCGAAGCTCTAAACAGGCTCGACAACTAGATGTACTTAT